>JADFWI010000414.1 GCA_015222985.1 Pseudomonadota bacterium
CCTCTGTGGCCATGGCTTGCGGCTTCCAGTTGGAAGCGGCTCTGGCAATGTTGAAGCAATTGATTCCAACCCTGGAGTTCGGGTGGGTCTGTACCAAGACCTTCTGGTTCACAATAGACCCGGGGATTGCCTCGTCGCTGACAATGTGGCCGAGATAGTGCAAGGAAATGCCCAGGAAGTCCCTGCAGACCGTATTAATATGGCCGAAAAGCCGATCCGCTTCCTTTTCGTCCCTTGCTGAATTGACAATGAGCCCAAAGGATGTCCTGTCAAACCGCTGGTGCATGACCTTGATGACTGCATAGGCATCTGTCAAACTGGTCGGTTCTCTGTTCAGCACAATGATATTCCTGGGGGCAAATAGACTAAACTGAAGCACGACTTCCGAGATCCCTGCGCCAGTATCTAAAAGGACCTCATCATAATTTGGAAAAATGGAGCTAAGAGCGCTCTTTATCATCTGGATCTTCTCGTAAAGCAGTTGGCCCATCTCCTTCACGCCGGAACTGGCTGCAAGCAGGTCAAATCCCGCCTTGGTGGGAGTGATCACATCTTGAATAGTCTGGTCTCCGAAAACCACATCTTGCAGTGTAAACATAGGCGTGATGCCCAGGAGGATATCCATATTGGCAAGGCCCAAATCACAGTCCACCACAAGGACTTTTCTTCCCTCTCTCACAAGGCAAGCGGCAAGGTTGGCAGTAATGAAGGTTTTTCCCACACCTCCTTTTCCGCTTGCAATAGAGGTGATAACAGGCTCTTTTGACTGCATTGGCAATACTCGACCTTTCTGCGTTGAATTTGATGTTTATCGTCCGTTCTTGTCATCCCTCTTAAGGAGAATGGCTCTCTCGTCCTGAGTCACAGGCGCCACTTTGCCGATTTCCGGGAGCTTTCCTTCGTAACAAACCCTGTTCTTGCCGCCTTTCTTGGCCCTGTAAAGCGCCTTATCGGCCATGTTAACAAAAACACTCATTTCTTGTCCGCAAGATGGATCATGCTCTGCCAGTCCTATACTGACAGAAAAGGGGTTGTCCAGCTTTGGCGGTATCATGACAACCGACTCCCTCAGCCTTTGAGCGATACGCAGGGCGTCAAACAGGGTGGTGGCCGGCATAATCACCGCGAATTCATCGCCTCCATATCGGCACAGGATATCCGTCGGCCTCAGCTTTTCGCCTATTACTTCCGATACCTTCACCAGGTATTTGTTTCCCTCATCATGGCCCAGAGTATCGTTCAAGAGCTTAAAGTCATCCAAGTCTGTCATCATGAGCGAGCAAGGCTGGCCCGTCCGCCTGGTTCGAGCCATCTCAACCTCAAGCTGTTTGGCAAAAAAACGATAATTGTAAAGGTCGGTGAGTCCGTCCGTGAGGCTCAAAGACCTCAGGTGCTTGTTTTCTTTCTCAAGCTCCGCAACCCTTTTTGCCAGATTTTCCCGGGTGTGAACAACGACGTCGGTAACCTGTGTAAGGGCTTTCCTCTCAGAATCGGAGAGTTCATCTGCCAGGATAGCAAATAGTTCCGGGTTCCGATTCTTGCCCGAGTCCAACCACACTGATATGGCCTTCTCCTTTTCAAGGAGACGAAGGATATCGGTAAGGGTTTGAACCTTTCGGGTAGAGATTGAGGCCCCCTGAACTATCTCAGGAGGTTGGTTCGTCAAAGGCACGGCCGGATCCACTTTATGCTTTGAAGAAGGCATCTAACAATCCGAAAACAAAGATCCCGTTTCCTCTGCCCGTGCGGTTTCTCGCCTCACACAGTCCCAAGAGGGGAAGGGCACCCTGTCGATGAATCAGATGATAAGTCTGCAAGCTACATGCCAATCACTGTGACCTCTATCGACCTCTGGCGTGGGCGGTTGTCGTGGTTGATGACCACAACCTGCTGCCACGTTCCAAGGGCCAATGCGCCCTTGCGCACTGGAATTACAAGCGAAGGCCCCAGCAAGGCCGCCTGCACGTGGCTGTGGCCATTGCCATCATGCCACGCCTTTTCATGCTCATACTCCATGCCCTGAGGCGCGAGGCGCGTGATAGCCCTTTTGAGATCTTCAACAACACCAGGTTCATACTCAATCGTTGTGAGTGACCCTGTTGAGCCAATAACAGAGGCATGTAGAGTGCCATTTTCTATGCCGGCCCTCCGGGCCATTGAAGCGAGCCGGTCAGTGATGTCCACAATGTCGGGTCCGACGTCCAGGGAGACTTCCAGGCTATCACAATATACAACCGTAGCGCTCATGGCTCATGCACCTCCATTGACCTCCACCCATTCGCGCAAACGATGCAGCTCGCGTTGGAGGACATCCCTTTGTTTTTCAAGTTTTTTCCAGAACTCCTTCAGGCTGTCCAAGTCCTCCTGAAAACGAGACTGCGCCAACACGACCTTGGCTTTCCTGTTCTTTTTAGAGCGAATGATCGTCACTTCAATTTCGTCCCCGGGCGCGTAATCCCCCAAAATGTCCCGCACATCATCTGAGGACCCCACTTTCTCAGCTTCTATCCTCGTCAAGATGTCTCCCGACTTCAAACCTGCTTCCTTTGCCGGACTCCCTTCCTCCACGTCACTAATCAGCACGCCTTCACCAGGCTCCACCCCGAAATATCCGGCCAGGTCTTCATTCAAATCCTGTAAAGAAACCCCCATGTAAGGTCTTTCGTCCCACACAGACCAGAACATTCGTGGCCATCGCCTGAAAAACTCAAAAGGATCTTCGTCTCCGTCATGGGCCCCTAATGCGACTTTTAACCTTTTCTTCTTGCCATCATGAATGACCTCCAGCAGAATGGTATCATCCGGGTTTTTCCTCCGGATCATCCTATGGAAATGTCCGGGACTCTTTATTTCTGCTCCGTCCAACGAAAGAATAATGTCTCCTGCTTCCAAGTCCACCTTATCGGCAGGCGAATCGTCTGCCACTGCCGTGACCAGCACGCCTTTGCCGGGACGCAGATCAAACTTGCTTTCATCCTTGGCTTCGACCTTCCCTACGGAAACCCCGAGCCAGGCAAGCTCATTCTCCCTGCCTCCTGCCGCCTGAAGGGATTCCGGATGAAGGCCCAACACAGCGGCACAGAAAACCATTCCTATGATGCATAGAATCAGGCGTATTCCTGTTTTCATAACCCCACCTTTTTTTTCATACCACATCTACTATCTTTTTTGAATGTTTCATGAAGATAACAGCACGTCAACGTCATGGCAAGTCTTAACATAATGTTTTACAATGAGAATTGCCTCGTTCCTAAA
>JADFWI010000061.1 GCA_015222985.1 Pseudomonadota bacterium
CCAATACCGAACATTCAACGGCTATTTCTGTTTCTTTTCAGCCCTTCGACTCCGCTCAGGGCCGTGAGCCTGTCGAACGGCCGGTTTAATACTCGTAACGAAAATCTTAATTAATTCTTTTGTTTCCTCTAAAATATCATTTAGTAGTTCAGGTTTTTTAATTAATGGTACACGCTGAATGAGTTATAACCATCTCTGTGTCTCCCTTTTTCCCATTCAACATTCGATCCGCCGGAGGCGGACAAGTGCTTGCTCGCCTCTGGCGAGTTCGATGTTCATTCTTTTCAGTAAACCTTCCACAGTCCATCCGGTGCAAAAATAACTTAGAGCTTACTTCTCCATCTTCGCCGTCACCCTCATGGTTTTGGCAAGTTTCTTGATCTGACCCAAGTCCTTGACCATCATGGCCCACCCGTACCAGTAAGCATAATCCGGGTTTACATGGAAAAATGCCTGGTAGGTCCGCATCCTGTGCTTCATGTACATCTGGAAAAGGACCTGGTCTATGTAAGAACCGCCGGTCTGCATGAAATACAGGAAGTCCGGATAAGCAAAGGCATAATGATCAGGTTTCTTGATGATGCCGTCCTTGTAAAGAGCAGCAACCGTCTCAATAGCTTCTGCCTGGAGACGGTCAGCCTTTTGCATCATGGAGTCTCCCATGGCGAGCTGCTCGCGGGCGTACTGCTCGGAGTGACACGTGCCACAGGTCTTGATCATCTTGTCTCGTTCAGTCTGCCACGCCTCTTGAGTCAGGCGGACCATGTCCACGGACTTGACTGCCTCAAGGCGCCCGGTCGGCTCACCCGTCACTGGATTCAGCACCCCCAAGGCCTTGAGGATAGTCACCCTGTCAGCAGCCCACTGCTTGTCTTCAGGAAGGGGCAGCCTAACGCCCAGGAAGCCCCAGGCAGTCTTGTTGGTATGAGTACCGTCAGGCATGTGACAGAACTGGCAAGTGGGTGCCGGAGCCTTTTCAGGCAGCTTGCCTTTTTCCTTCACAGCGTAACGGGTACCGTGCTTGGAACTGCTCCACATTTCCCATTGGGGGTGATCATAGCCCATGTGGCACTGCTGGCAGGCCTTTGGGTCCAGGGCCTCTTTCTTAGAGAAGCTGTGCCTCGTGTGGCATTCGTCACACGAGTTATTCTGGTAGCGGTAACCCTTGTCCCGCTGCTCCTTTTTCTGTTCTTCGGATTTGATCCCCATGTTATGGCAGCCCCCACAGCCCCTGCCTCCTTCCATCAACTCGTCGGGCTCAACATGGGTGATGGGAAGGGCGTTCAGGGATGTCCAGCCAAAGTTGTGCTTGCCCTTTGCAAACTGGTTAAACCGTTCCTCGTGGCAGTCGGCACACACGTGTTCGTCTGGTAGCTGGGCAAGATGAGCATTCTTGCCGCTCTTGTGCTTGTCACCATGGCAGACCGAACACGTCACATCTTCCTCGCTGTGCTTGCTCGACTCCCAGTCGGCCACCTGTCCGGGGGAAATAGTCCTATGACAGCCGATACAAATCTCTTCGGCAGCACTTGCCGGGGCAGTAAAATAAAACATTATGACTGAGCATCCCAATACGACAATCCACCTTTTCTTCATAACGCACCTCCTTAGCCGGACAAGCCGGAATTTAGAAATTGCGAATTCAGGAATTTAGGTATTAAATTAAGGATATTTTCCTTCAATCCCTTAATCCCTCAATCCCCTAATTCGTGATCACAGTATCAAAGAACTGTCTTCTTGAATTCTTCAATCCCGATGCGCTCGATGAATCGAGCGGTCCTTTCCTTTTTCTTGCCGTCGGCAGCATAGTATCCAAAACATCTCTTGGCTAAGTCGATTACCTCTTCGTTACTCATCCCTTCGGCAATCACATCTCCAATCCTGGGCTTACCGCCAGAATTGCCCCCGAAAATCACAGTCCATCCTGATTTCTTTCCAAAGGCACCGAAGTCTCGCACATAGCCTTCGCCACAATTAAATGGACAGCCCGAGATACCGATCTTGGCCTTGGCAGGAAGCCGCATACCAACGAAAATTTTTTCTAACTCCCCGCCTAATCCCAGGGAATCCTGAACACCGAATTTGCACAGCGTATTACCCGGACACGCCTGCACGTAATGGACGCAAACTTCCACTGCGGGCCCCATATCTAAGCCCAGTTCTTGCCACACTTCCTCAACGATCTCCGGTTTCATTCCCACAAGTGCCATGCGCTGGGCAGAGGTAATCTTGATAACTGGAATCTCATGCTTACGGGCCACCTTGGCTATATTTTCAAGTATGTCCGGCGTTACCAGGCCCATGGGGGTTCTGGGTACAACAGCATAAGTCTTTTTGTCTCGTTGCACAAAGGCACCTCTTGGTCTATCAGGCATAATTGCCCTCCTTGCATTAATGGTTTCTTCCTCTACGCTCCTTAGGCCGCCAAGCTTTCCTTTTTCAGAATTTCTCCCCTGGCACTTATGACCACCAGTTCCACGGGTATCTCCTTTTTCGCCTCTTCCATGGCCTTCTTGAGAATCATGGGAAGCCCAGAGCAGCAGGGGACCTCCATGATGGGCACGGTGACTCTCTTGATGTTGGCTGTCTTGAATATCTCGACAAACCTCTCGATATAGTCTTGGACATCATCAAATTTCGGGCAGCCCGCCATGACGACCTTTCCTTTGATAAAATCCTGGTGGAAACTAGGGTAGACAACCGGCACACAGTCGGCAACGACCAGCAGGTCCGCCCCTTTCAGAAATGGTGCGGTCGGCGGCACCAATCTGATCTTAACAGGCCAGTGGGAAAGGGCAGAGCTAGAACTCTTCTGGATAGCCGGCTTATTTGCCTCCTGGCAGGATCCCGGGAAAACAAAGGTCTGGATCTGAGCGGAAGGACAACCACAGGGCAGCGTGGTCTCATCAGGACTCTTCTCTTGAGCTTTTGAAGTCAAGTATTCTTCAACAGCCTTCTCATCAAATTCCTCAGCTTCCTGCTCTATGATGGAGAGCGCCCCTGTAGGGCATTCTCCCAAGCATGCGCCCAGTCCATCACAGTATTTTTCCTCAACCAGCCTGGCCTTCCCATCAATGATCTGGATTGCCCCCTCAGCACAAGACGGAACGCACTGGCCGCAGCCATCGCAAAGTTCGTCGTCTATCTCGATGATTCTTCTCTTCACCCTCATTGTTTTTCTCCCAACAAGGCTTCCCTGGCTAACCGCTCCCCTGAATCAGTTAACATTTTCTTTTCAATGATCTCCAACAACTTCTCCTTTTCAATCTCCCCATTCTTTTGGTGCTCTCTAAGATTGACGATAAGGTCGGCATCATAAAGGATCTTAAAGCTTAGGGTCTCCTTATTCCCGGGGTGATGGTGGTGGCCGATAATGTCGCAAACCTCTTCAACGAGTTCCTCCCTTGTCCCCAATCTTGTAAGAATATCTCTGGCAATGGGTGGCCCCTCTTTTTGGTGATACTTGGCCGCTGTGCTGTTGTGTTTTCGCTCAGCCTCGTGAATGCCGATATCATGCAAATAGGCTGCACAAAGGACCGCCGCCGGATTCCCTTTTTCCTCTTTGGCAATTCGTTCGGCGTATCTGGCCACACTGGCTGCATGGCCGATCCGCTTGAAGTCCTGTCCAAAATAGCGCTTCATCTCAATGGCCACCCGGTCCTTCAATAAGTCATCTCTTTCTGCCAAGAGCTCTGGAGGAAGGTCTCCCAGACACTGCTCGGCATAAGGGCAGTAGGAGGCACATCCAAAATCCATTTCAGGGTTCACAAACCGATGACCGCATTTCTTGCACAGGCGTGTTGTGTCGTCCTTGAAAAATTCCACTTCATTGCCGCAATTGGGGCACTTGACTTCAAAGATAGCGCCCGGCTTCCAGTAACGGCTGTCTTGTCCAGGGCATTTCATGGTGTGTAATCCAGCACTGATGAAGTTATAAAAAGATTTTTGCGAACGCCATTGAGCATTTTAGGAGAAAAGAACGTGAGATCTTCAGCGTTAAGAAATACTGATTGTTTGAGGGCGTTAGCCCGAGGTTTAGCCTTTTAGCTGAAGATCTCAAGTGCGCCCAAAATGTTCACGGAGTGAGTAAAATTGACTTCTTACGAGACCATCAATATTCTCGGTGCCTAATGCGCGGCAATCCAGACTTCATCTATAATCTGGGATCAATGTGACCAGGCCCCCCGCACTCTGGCGTGTAGCAGGTGACATTTAGAAAATCACACTTTTCCCCACATGAAGTGCAGACACGCGGTGGCTTTTCGGCTGTAATCAGAAAGCCGCACTTAGCACATTTCCAGTACGTTAATCCGCATTGAGGACAGATATCTCCAACAAATTTACCTGAAGCTGTGTGCCCACAGTGGGCACATGTCATATTCTCTTGTTCGTTTCCCATTTTGTATACCTCCTTCTCTTGATTGATTTCTGCCTACCACTCCAATCTCTTCGGCAGAACTTCACTGCATGGGAGCAAAGGCAAACAACTTATGCTGCCTTGTAGTTTGTTCCCGGCCCGTACAGTTCTTCTTCTAACCAGGCCTTAACGTCTTCGTTTACAGCGTATACGCCTTTTAGATGACTAACCGATTCCAGAAAGCGGTTCCTTAACTCCTCCGGCATATCGATGGTGGCCAATTCAACCGCCTCTTCTGAATTACGCCGGATGAAGTAAATCTTCGCCGGGTGCTCCCAGGTGTTTACCACAAAGTAATAGGACACATCGTTTTTCGATCTGATTCGTCTCCTGCCATTGGCTGGGTTGTTTCCCCATTCCAGATACAGGGTAACTGCCTCCTCAGGTGTCATGTCCCAGTCAATGACGCTAATGAGTTCGCTGTTGTTTCGCATTTCTTCCAGTCCCATCATGATTGATCACCTCCCTAAGGACTTATAGTATTACCTTAATTGAGCGAAAGTTGAGGATACCCCAGATCCAAGGCGTCATAGGGTGAGGCTATAGTTAGCCATGCCGACCCCTTGACAACGCAGGAGATGGGGTGTCATCAGCTTTCCCGAAGGGTCAACAAAATGAAGATCGAAAACAAATTGATATTTCATCGATAGAAAAGATACAATATTCAGATACAGAGCTCCGAATGTGGCTTCGTTTCTAAATGATAAATTGTTTCTTCATTTTGTTTACGCTCAATTAAGGTATTATTTTGCTGAGCATGTCCTATTACCCACTCCACAACCCGTGCAGGTTGCAGTACTCACGGGCCGTTACTTGTTCTGCGGCAATATTGAACGTAGCTTCAGGGACATCCCCAGGCCGCAAGAACTGACGGTAAACCTTGCCATCAGCGATGACTTCGATCCACTCAATATAGTGTTTTTCCTCCATAGGATGTGCAACGCTGCCGACTCTTACGGTGACGCCTCCTGCGGTCTTTTCTACTACCGGCACGTGTTTCTCCTTGGCAGCATCAACGGTATTCTCAACAAAAAGCTTCATGGGCTGCTTGCAGCACACAAGCTCACCCTTGCCCTCATGAAGCACTTCCACGATGTTTCCACAAACCTCACACTTGTAAACTTGTAACCTCTCTGTCATTTTTAGTACCCCCTTTTTGCTTGCGGTCTCAAGGCCTATTATATTTGTTGAGGTTTACAACTACCAGTTCTCACCCAACAGCTCGAAGTGTGCTTGCGGATGAGCACAGGCAGGACATTCCTCCGGGGCGGATTCACCTTCGTGGAGATACCCGCAATTGCGACACCGCCAAACAACCTTGCCCTCCCGCTTGAACACTCGACCCGCTTCGATATTGGCAGCAAGATCGATAAATCGCTTCTCGTGCTGTTTTTCGGCCACTGCGATAGCCTCAAAGACTTCCGCGATATCTTCAAAACCTTCTTCACGGGCCACTTTGGCAAAGTCGGGATACATCACGGTATATTCGTGGTTCTCGCCTGCAGCAGAGACCTTCAGGTTCTCCAGGGTAGTACCGATTACCCCTGCCGGGAAACTTGCTGATACCTCAACTTCACCCCCCTTCAGTAACTTGAAGAGCCTTTTGGCATGCTCCTTTTCCTGATTGGCAGTTTCCTCAAAGATGGACTGTATTTGGACGAAACCGTCCTTTTTTGCCTTACTTGCAAAATAGGTGTAGCGGTTTCGTGCCTGGGACTCACCTGCAAATGCGGTCAAAATATTCTTTTCGGTTTGACTACCCTTCAAATCGCTCATTTGATTCCTCCCTCTTCGATAGTTTCTTTGCTTTGAGCTTTGAGCATTCGGCCGTCAGCTCTGGTCATTCTTTCCACCAGCCTTTCTTTATATGCGCATCTCTTTCTGTTTCTGCCAGTTTCTTGATCTTATAGGCCGAATCCCTTATGACACCGTACAGCACGCCACAACCCGTGTCCTCGCGTACAGCGTCTCCTTCATCCGCCAGGCCGAGCATGTCTTCCACCAGTTTTAAAGTCTTTTTGATGCTTTCATCACACGGCTTCATCATTTTATCCCTTCGAAGGAAGTATTATTTGGAAAGGTTTGCGTTACTGTACTGTATCATCAAGATTTGTGCCAGGCTCAAATAGCACCGGACGACATGGCATAAAGGCTTTAATATTAAATAGTTAATACCTGTTTGGACCGTTGACATACCCCACATTGATGCACGAAACCCGAGACACTGTTGAGACACTTTTTGCCACGCGAAAAAAAATGAGGTTAATACTTTGATATTATATCTTATTTCATGATCAGCTGTTATGCATATGCTCAGATATTCCGGCATCGGGAAGAATTGACTGATAAGTGGAGCTATCGAAGATGCTTCAGTCACAAGATCGGTAAATCTTTTGTTATCAAAGTAAGTTATAGGGGTATTGAAGTGCTTGAGGCCGCAAATTGGGCCGAAGGAGAGGCTGAGAGGAAGGGATAAAGGTGTCTCATATCAAATCATGAGACATAAGCGTCTCATGAGACACCCGGGAAATCAGGGGAAATGGGGACATCATCCTCATCTCCCCATGATCGTACTGGGGTGAAATGCATAGCTTGTTTCACTGGGGCGAAGTAAACTGAACAGAGTCTTTGAGGGTGACCTGGAAACGATTATCAGCGAAATCAACCTCGCCGTTGCAGCCTGATGCTGAACTTTTCATTAGACAGGATTTACAGGATGAACAGGATACATAACACAGAAAAGCAATACATCAATATTGATGCTGACTAATTATGGAATTCAGTGTAGAGTTTTATGAAACCAGTTCGGGGAGATGCCCGGTGCGCGAGTTTCTGGACGAACTTAAGGAATCTAATCCAGAAGACTTTGCCGCCGTCATGGCGGGTCTCGCGAAATTGCGAAACAGGCACTATCACAGGCCGCCTCTGTCAAAGCCTATTGGAGATGATCTTTTAGAGCTGCGCCATCTGGGGAAACTCAATACAAGGGTGCTA
>JADFWI010000415.1 GCA_015222985.1 Pseudomonadota bacterium
GGGTTGGGTGGTTTCTTATCTTGAGTTTGACCCTAAGACCGTAGACCCTGCTAAACCGCATCTGGTTTACCGAGAGGTCATGGCAAAGCTCGAATTTCCAGAACGTGAAGACGGCACGGTCTCCAACGGCTTTCGCGATCTGATCAAAGAAATTCGTAAAAACTGGCAGTCTATTCGCGACCTGCCATATCTAAAAAAAAATCCATGGTTTCGTTATGCCCTTGAAACTCTGCAGTTCTACCCCCACAACGATGCCCCTGACTATGTGAGTGCCTGTGACTGGCTTGCCGGACAACCGGTCCTAATCACTGGCTCAGGAAGCATCCGAACTCTGGCGCGAGGCACGAATATTAACCCCAGGGTAATTCCTAACATGCCCAAAGTGAGAGAGACGGGTGAAATCTACGTATACCATCTTATTGTGGTTCACGAGATATGTAAGGCCTTGGGTTATAAAGGTCTTCTCATCATACTAGATGAGGCTGAACACGTCCGGGGTTACAGTGTGCTCCGAAAAGAGCGGGCAAATAACCTTTTTGAACTCCTGGCCCGTTCCGCTCATCTGCCATTAGGGGAAGGCTCTCCGGTTCTCAACGATCACGGGTATGAATTCCCAGAATACTGGAACAATGGTCCCCATTTTAGCCTGTATGTTGGGCTTACTGAAGGCAATACTTTTGAAGACGAAACTCTTTCTCTCAGAAACGCTTGCGTGTTCCTACATTCTGAAGAAGATCAAATAACCCTGAAACCACCCACTCGAGATGAGTATGAAAATTGGTGTCTCAATTTATTAACGAATTTTCATAAGCATTATCCGGAAAAAACAAAACTACTTTCTTCAGAAGAAGTCAGAATGACAATTGCGGGAGTGTTAGGTGATGAATTTGAGGAAAACCAGGATAATGACATGGTGATCCGTATTTGGGTTAAATTGGCATGCCTGGTTCCTTCGGTAATTTTTGCTCGCAGGGCTGAGTCTGTTGACGACATTATTTCGATCGTCCAAAAGGCAGTAGGTGAATTGTCAGGAGGATTTTTACCTTGGGAGTAGGTCTATAGTGACACAAAAAAGTTTTAGCCAGATGATGCCGGATGCCTGGCCGATTTTTTTCAAACGGCGCAAGCCGCACCTGATACAGGAACAGACTATGCCATTCCTTATCAGGGGCGAATCGGTATTGCTGTCCGGCCCGACTGCCTCAGGCAAAACAGAAGCCGCGGTTGCTCCTCTGTTTCAACGGCACATTTCATTTCATCGAAAACAACTTTCTGTCGTTTACGTTGCACCCACCAAGGCGCTTGTTAATGACCTCTATTACAGGCTTGATTCTTACCTGAGCACCCGGCTGCCCGGCGCAGTATGCAGGTACACCGGCGACCATCACGAATTGACCGATCCTGAAAAGGTTTTTTTAATCCTTGCAACCCCTGAGGCCCTGGACTCTCTGCAACTTGTCAGGCCCGAAAGTCTGGCTGGGGTAAGAGCGGTTGTTGTTGATGAAATCCACCTGCTCCACGGCAATGCCCGTGGACAGCAGTTGAGGCATGTAATCAAGCGGATCGAAAAAAACAGCGCCAAACCAAAAAGTCCAAAGGATGTCTTCCAAAAAATTGGCATGACCGCAACCTTAAAGGACATGGAGAAAGTAAGCGCAATATGGCTTGGTAACAAGACCAAGACTTTCAAGGCCGGTGATGCCCGTAAAATCGATATTAGTTATCTGCCGGTTGATGTTTCAGAAAATTCAGAAAAACCGATCAAAGCAGCAGGGGTGCTCTGTGATTGGTTTGAAGAATCTGGAACACCCAAGGCACTAGTTTTCGGCAACACTAGAAACAGCACTCAGGTTCTTGCTGCAAACCTCCATGAAAAACTAAAAGACTCACGCTGGCTGATCCATTGGCATACCGGAATCCTCACCGCAACTGAACGGGAACGGATTGAAGATGCCATGAAAAATGATCGCTTCGGTATCTGTGTTGCCACCTCAACACTTGAGGTTGGTATCGATATTGGCGATATTGATGTTATCGTTCTTGCGGACCCACCCTTTTCCATCAGTGCATTTCTCCAACGTATTGGCCGTGGGAACCGCACAACAGATATTTGCAGAGTCATAGCCCTTTACTCAACGGGGCAGGAACTCGCTCTGTTTCGTGCCTTGCATTATTGTGCCATTAGGGGTGTACTTGATGATGTTCACGACTATGATCGCGCAGCAGTACGTTTCCAGCAAGTTCTGAGCTTTGCCTGGCGCGGTATAAGTCGAGATAAGAAGCCTCTTACCATGAAAAATTTAGCCAAGCGTACATGTGATGGCGGGCACAGCCCGGTCGTTGAGGATATGCTGTCCACTGGTGCTTTGGAAAATGTTCGCGGAGCTTTAATTCTTTCCGATGATCTCATGGATCAGGGGGAGAAAAGGCAAATTCACACGACAATTTCAGGGGCAGCAACTTTGAATATGGTTGATAGCTCTACAGGTGAAACCCTTGTGTCTGCTTCGGGCCAAGGAGTTACCGAAGGGGCGCTATTTATCGGAGGGAAATTAAAGCAGGTTGTGGCTAACGTGGATGGAACTGTCTCTCTTGAGTCTGCCAAAGGGAAAAAACTGCCTCTGAGTACTCTTCCAGCTACTAGGGGAAAAAGAGGACTTGGCAGGCGTATTGTCTGGGCACTGGGTGAGATTGCCGGACATGATCCCCATTCATGGAAACTCGATGGGGACAGGTTGACAACCTGGGGCGGTGCTGATTACAACCAGCTTCTTGCCGCAATTCTTTTACAGGCGGGAATTACAGGTCATGCCAGCGGCGATGAATACGGCATAAGTGGCATATCAAACGGTGAAGAAATTACACCTGGCAAAGTGCTTGAATGGGCAAAGCCAATCCTCCAGTCACAAAATTTACCAACCAAGGTTGCTGCGCAATTCTGTGACAGAAGCAGATATTTTTCATATCTCAGTTCTGAGATGCAGGGGGAAGAAGCACAAAAATCTATACCTGTTCCCGGCTTCATTAATTGGCTGCAAGAGTGTGTCGGTGTCACCAAAGGAGATCAGAAAATTGGATCAGAAAATTGGGAACGTAATGGACTAGCTTGACTTACTCTTTCGTTCTCCTTGTAATTGCCTTGGAAATGGCAGACATAGAAACTCCGGTCCAAAACCACGTTGATCACCACGTGTCTGGAGAAATGTAATGAGAACCGGAATTTACCCGTTTTTCCATGAGCGTTATTTTAGGAAAACAAACAATCCTAAA
>JADFWI010000416.1 GCA_015222985.1 Pseudomonadota bacterium
ATCAGCGAATCAGCGGTATCACATGCAGTCAGCCGGGTTTCGAAAACCATTGCAAAGGATAAGAAAGTGCGAAAAAGAATTGATAAGCTGATTAACAGACTCAATCATTCAAGATTCAAGACATGACCCCTAACTATTTCTAACTATTTGCCCGGCAGAATTTCGATGTCGTGTTTGTGAGGCAGCGCTGAAATGCTGAAGGCTGAAGAAGAATGGAGATAAGCCAATGAAGACATACGCAAACCTTCTTGCAGCTTCCCTTGCCGTTTTGCTCTGCGCTACGACGCAAGCATCTGCACGGGACGTTCTGCCGTTCCCGGAACCGCCGTCGGCCAGCAAGGTCGGCAACACGTTGGCGGAATCAGAACACCACTGGCGGCAGACACCCAAGCACCTTCCTGATGACGCGCCCAATATCGTGATTATCATGACGGACGATGCCGGCTTCGCCAATCCGAGCACGTTTGGAGGGCCGGTCCATACACCGACGCTGGATCGCCTGGCAAAGGCGGGAATCAGTTACAACGCCTTTCACACCACCTCCATCTGCTCCCCGACCAGGGCCGGCCTGCTGACGGGCAGAAACCACCACCGGGTGGGCGCGGGAGTGATTGCTGCGTTCGCCTCCGACTTTGACGGCTATTCGGGTAGGATCCCGAAGTCGACCGCCACGTTCGTAAAGGTGCTCAACTATTACGGCTACAACACCGCCGCCTTTGGGAAATGGCATAACACCCCGGTGGACGACGAGACCAAACTGGGTCCCTTTGGCCGCTATCCGACTGGAATGGGATTCGACTATTTCTACGGCTTTCTCGCGGGGGAGACGTCGCAATACGAACCCCGTCTGTTCGAGAACACCAATGCGATCGAGCCGTCTCATGATCCAAATTATCATCTAACCGAGGACTTGGCTGAAAAAGCTGTTCAGTGGATACGTACCTCGCGCACCCTTAACCCGGACAAGCCCTTTCTGGTCTATTTTACCCCTGGTGCGGTTCATGGCCCCCATCAAGTGGCAAAAAAATGGGCCGACAAGTACAAGGGCAAGTTCGATGAAGGCTGGGAAATCCTTCGCCGGAAAACGTTCAAGAAGCAGAAGGAATTGGGGTGGATCCCCCCCGGCGCCGTCAACAACCCGATGCACCCGACGATGCAGAAATGGGAGGATATCCCGGAGCATCAGCGTGCGTTCCAGACCCGCCTGATGGAGGTCTATGCCGGCTACCTCGAACACACTGACGTGCAGTACGGCAAGATAATCGATGAGTTGGAACACCAAGGCATTTTGGACAACACGATCGTTCTATATGTCGTCGGCGACAACGGTGCGTCGGCCGAAGGGGGGGGCGGCTCTATCTCGGAATTGCTCGTAATAAATAGCATGCCCACAACCATTGACCAGCACATCGAGGTGCTGAACCGCGACTACGGAGGTATGGAGGCTCTGGGGGGGCCTCTGTTGGAAAATATGTACCATCACGGCTGGGCCTGGGCAGGCAATAGTCCCTTTCAAAGCACCAAACTGGTGGCCGCGCACTTCGGTGGGACTCGCACACCGATGGTAATCTCTTGGCCCCGAAACATCAAGCCCGACAAAACGGCGCGCCAACAGTTCCACCATGTTAACGACATTGCTCCGACAATTTATGAGATCCTCGGCATCAAGCCGCCCAAGGTGGTGGATGGTTACGAACAGGAACCGCTCGACGGCGTCTCGATGGTTTATACCTTTGATGATCCCAAGGCTCCCGGGCAAAAACATACCCAGTACTTCGAGACCTTGGGCAGTCGCGGGATTTACCATGATGGTTGGTTCGCCTGCACCATCGGTCCGAGGCTTCCGTGGTCAACAGACATGTCTGGCCTTTTAAACTGGGATCCCAACAAGGATACCTGGGAACTCTACAACCTGAAGCAGGACTACTCCCAGTCCAAAAACATCGCCCGAGAGAATCCGCGGAAGCTGGAGGAACTCAAGGCCCTCTTCCTCAAGGAAGCCGCCGACAACAAGGTGCTGCCCATTGGTGCATCATTTTACACATCATTCTTCAACCCAGCCCAAATGCCTTCTTCGCCGCTTACCGAGTGGGATTTCTTTGAAGGGCAGACGCGGATTCCTGAAGCCATCGCCCCGAAGTTCCTGAGCGGGCGTTCCTCGCTGGCGGTTATTGATGCGGAGATCGACAAGCAGACCGAAGGTGTTCTTTTCGCAGTGGGGGGGATTTCGGCCGGTTTTACCGTTTACATGGACAAAGGCGTATTAAAGGCCGAATACAATGCCATGACCATTAACCGTTACAAAGTCTCTTCCGGTTCACCCATCGAAACCGGAAAAGTGAAAATCGAAGTCGAAACCGTCTACGATCGCGCCGAACGTATGGCGCCTGCAACGCTCACCTTGCGCGTCAATGGGAAGAAGGTCAGTCAGGGTCGCATTGAACGATCCGTCCCGGGATTATTCACGGGTTCCGAGACCTTCGATGTCGGCATGGATCTCGGCTCACCGGTGGCACTCGACTATCACGAGCGGGCGCCGTTCAAGTTCAACGGCAAGATCAACGGCATTCGTATCCGCTACACAGGAAAGCAAGGGGGCAGAAAACTCCAAGGTACCAGAAGATGATTAATAAATGGTTGGCTAACAGAATAAGCAAAACAACGGGGTCGTGTCTTGCATTGTCCCGCGCAGTTATTAACCCTAACCCGGATAAATTGGAAAATCGAGCAAAGGAGGGATCGATATGCAACAATGGGTAAAACGATTTCTCATGACCGCGCTAGCAACGCACATAGCACTGTTTTTTTTCTGTTCACCTCAACACGCTTATGGGGAAAATGAAGACATCACCGAGGCAGGGGATGTGTTGCAAATCGCGCTTCCAGCCATAGCAATCGGATCGACTTTTTTTGCCGGCAACCCAGAGGGCGGCATGTGGGACAAAGAGGGAACACGCCAATCTGTCTATTCCGTGGCTACCACATCGGCGGCCACACACATCTGGAAGGCCATATCGGGCAAAATGCGTCCCGGCTCGGATGCCCGCACCTCGTTTCCTTCAGGACATACGTCAGCGGCTTTTTCCGGGGCCGCCTTCATCGGAACCCGTTACGGGTGGATGTGGGGGCTTCCCTCCTACGGGGCGGCCGTTCGGACAACAAGATCACGGTCCCTGGTGACAGCGGCACGGAGTACAATCTGTATGACTTTGACAAGGAAGATGACCCGACGAGTACGGCAGCGGTCAATTTCGAATACTTTTTAAACGAACGCCACAAAATTTCGCTCTTTTACAATCCCTTTGACTCTCGGGACACGGGAACCTTGACCTACCCCGTCAATTTCGCAGGAGTTACCTATCCTGCCAACACCCCGCTTCAATCGTCGTGGCGCGTGCACGACGTGCGCGCTAGATGGCACTACAATTTCATGACGCCCGATCCCTGGAACGTCGACCTCGGAGTGGGAGTGGCCTAACAAAACCTGAGAATAAAACTGGAGACGCAAGACGTTACCATTTCAAACAAGATACATGACGATGTAATTCTTCCCTTTGTGCACGGATCGGCGGGCTATGAGATCACGGAGGATTGGGAAGCCATCGTCGCCTGCGACGGCACGTACTTCGACGAAGACTGGATGGTCGATGCTTCTCTGTCTTTAAAATACCACATCAGTGAACACTGGGATGCCAGTGTGGGATACCAGTATTACGCCCGTGAAATCGATACAAGCGAACTCAAAAACAACGTGGAATATAATGTTGCGCCCTACTTTGCCGTAGGGCATTCGTGGTGATCGACAAAGTCAGTATAACTCATTTCTTTTCTTTGCGAGCTTTGCGTCTTCACGTGAGATTATAGGAGTTGGCTTTACGCTTATATAGGCGGGGATGGAGCCCCACGGGTAAACCCGTGGTCCCATTATAGTACCCGTCTACGACGGGGTTATCCGCTTCAGCTTCCGGGCGACATCCGCCGTAGCATATCGATCGTTTGCGCATTCTGACTGCGTCAGTACTTCGTATTCATCCACGGGCAAGCCCGTGGTATTCTGCGAAGGCGGATAAACCCCGCCACTACATTTTTATCCTGGAATGTAGGGAAGGAGAACATATTGCTACAAGCTTTTGGGACAACGAAGAGCTATTATATCTAAGAAAGGAGGAAAAAAAATTGCTACAAGCTTTTGGGACAACGAAGAGCTATTATATCTAAGAAAGGAGGAAAAAATGAAAGGAATGATTTCAAAGAAAACGTTTACTATGGCTGTGGTGGCCGTGCTGGGGCTGTGTCTGGTTTGCCCGGCAGCCTTTGCAGCAAAGGATAAACCCAACATCCTGGTGATCATGTCCGACGATGTGGGTATTACCAATATCAGTGCCTACAGCCGCGGCTTGGTCGGCTATCAAACCCCTAACATCGACCGCATTGCTAACGAAGGCATGCTTTTCACGGA
>JADFWI010000417.1 GCA_015222985.1 Pseudomonadota bacterium
CTCTACAATCAGCTTTGCGGTTTTGATGTCAGTGAGTCCGCCCTGCGCCTGGCAGCACTCTCGCTTTATATTACCGCCATTGAACTTAATGGAACGCCTCGACCTCCCGAGAGTCTGAGGTTTCTAAAGCCGCTTCAGGGCATCGTACTGCATAATCACAGACGATCTGAAGAGCAGTCGACCAGAGGCTTTGTGCTGGGCAGCTTGCGCCCGGATCTTACCAAAGACTTTAATAACCGTTTCGATTTGATCATCGGTAATCCACCCTGGACTCGCCTGAAGGGAGACGATGAAGAGGCCAAGAAAGAGATCAAGGCACACAATGTCGTATTCACCAAGTTGACGCGCCAGATTCTGATAGATCGTGGACTTGAAGATATTGCGCAGACTTACCGTAATCCTGACAACAACCCGGACCTGCCTTTTTTGTGGAGTTCGACTCAATGGGCGAAACCAGGAGGCATCATCGCCATGGCACTTCCCGGGCGGATCTTTCTCAAACAGACAGACCCTGGAACCCAAGCGTTTAATGCAATATTACAGGGGATTGAAATTACAGGGATCCTGAATGGGTCAAACCTGTCGGATAGTGCGGTATGGCCGGGCATGAATCAGCCTTTCATGCTCTTTTTTTCTCGTAATCGTGTGCCCGCCGCCGACCACTATTTTTCTTTTGTTACACCACATTTTGAAAAGCACCTGAATGACAAGGGGCGCATCCGCATTGATTACCAATCCGCTCAACCGGTAGCTGCCTCTGAAGCCGTTAAAGATTCACGGCTGCTGAAAACGCTGGCGGTGGGAACTGCCCTTGATGTGGAAGTAGTCCGTAAGCTTGATGAACTGGAATGGCCTACTGTTAAGTCGTATTGGAAGAGCCAGGGGCTGTACTCGGGGTTAGGATACAATCGTTCACCAAAACTACACCAGAAGGATGCGTCATTCATGAGCGAGTTGCCCGATTTCGTTCCTCCTGAAGATGACGGTTTTTCTGTTGATGTGTCCTTGCTTAAAGAATTCGGGCGCTCCAAGGCTCATAAGCCGAGGGTCGCCGAACTGTATACTCCTCCATTGCTTATTGTACCTCAATCTCCAGGAGCATCCTCTAGTTCAGCCAAGTCATATCTTCTTCATGAGACCACCGTTTTTAGTCAGTCATATTATGGGTTCTCTGCGCATGGTCTTTCAGATGTCTCGCCCATTTCTTTTCTTCATTTGCTTACGCATTCGGAACTGTTTAGATATTATGTTCTGCTG
Source organism: Pseudomonadota bacterium (assembly GCA_015222985.1). Lineage (GTDB taxonomy): Bacteria > Desulfobacterota > Desulfobacteria > Desulfobacterales. The sequence continues at coordinate 1,258 of JADFWI010000417.1, forward strand.
ACCTGTTCCAGGATGGGGGCGGAGCGGCGGACCATGACAAAATCAGACCTTGAGACTTTTCCGTTCCCGGTAATTGATGGCTTGTCCAAACGACAACGACAACAAGCAGTGAAACTATCCAGTCAGCTTGAAAACATTCATAGCAAACCTTGGAAGGCGATCAATGACTTCATTTTTGATCTCTACGGGCTGGATGAGTATGACCGCCAAGTTGTGAAAGACACGCTTGAAGTAGCCGCGCCCTTCAAGGAGGCACGCGACCGCGCCAACAGTTTCCCGGCGAAAATTGAACGAAATGCGTTCTATGCTGAACTTCAACGATTGCTCGCCCCATCTTTCGATATTACGCATGAAAAAGTATCGATTGATGAGGTTGAGATCGCGACACAGGATATTCTTTCTCCCTGGCATTTTTTTACTGTTTCTTCACCCTCCACTTCCGCAACTCTGACGCAAGCGGCGCAGAAAAGACTGATTTTTCAAATCACCAAGGAAGCCAATAAAACAGGTTGCAGCCGAGTCGTTCTTCATGAAACAGGACTTCTGCTCGTGGGGATCATTGGCCAATATCGTTATTGGACCTTAAGTCGTGCCCGTCTGTGCGCCTTGGACATTCTCCGCCATCATCTTGATGCGTTTCCCATGGGGAGAAAATAATGGCGGTCGGCTTTTTTACGCACGGCATTGAGTACACATTACCTCACCCGCAAATCTCACAGCGTATCGTCCTGCTTCTTTGCAAGGTAATCAAAAGGGCCTGGCAGTTACTTGAAGAAAAGCCGCCCTCCGGCTTTCTCTTACAATCCGCAGATGAAGATACCATTACCCAGGTGCTGGTTGATGATATCATTGAACGCCGTTTGCGAAAAAACGGTGAAGTTGAGGGATTCAACTGTGCTCTGTTTGGCAAGGTGACCCGGGAACCAAAGATTACAAACGTAGACAAGAAACATCCCGACAAGATGCCTGATATATTCTTCGATCTAAAACGGGATCAACTGCCAATTCTAAGCGATCAGGATGGCCTCTTTGTGGAATGTAAACTCGTTAACAGTAGGCTTTTTTCCTGGTACTGCAAA
>JADFWI010000418.1 GCA_015222985.1 Pseudomonadota bacterium
CGTCGTTGGAACACAAGATAGTCAAAAATCAGCCTTGCTACTATGATAGCCGTGAAAAGGCTTGCCAATATACCTATACTCAGAGTCACGGCAAAGCCTTTCACAGGTCCGGTCCCGAACTGAAAGAGGACCAAGGCTGCAATCAAAGTCGTAACGTTTGCATCCAATATAGTTAGCGTGGCCCTGGCGTAGCCTGCGTCCACTGCAGCCCTGGGAGTCTTGCCTAAACGCACTTCCTCCCGAATACGCTCAAAGACAATTACATTGGCATCCACAGCCATGCCGATAGTGAGGATAATTCCCGCAATGCCCGGCAGTGTCAGCGTTGCCTGAAATGCAGCCAGCGCGGCAGCAATGAGAATGATATTTAAGAAGAGAGCGATATTTGCAATCATGCCGGCGCCTTTGTAATAGATCCCGATAAACAGGAGCACAAGTATCCCTCCAACGCACATGGAAACAATGCCTTTTTGAATCGAGTCGCGGCCCAAGGAAGGGCCAACCGTGCGTTCTTCAAGGATCTGAACCGGGGCGGGAAGGGCTCCGGCCCGTAGCACGATGGCCAGATCGTGAGCCTCTTCAGTCGTGAAATTTCCCGTAATGCGGGCATGGCCTCCACTGATTTTTTCCTGAATAACAGGGGCCGAGTAGATGTGGTTGTCGAGCACAATGGCCAAGCGCTTTTTAACATTTGCTTCAGTAATACGTTCGAAAAGGCGGGCCCCCTTTTTGTCGAAGTCAATGGTTACATAGGGCTCGTTAAACTGAGAATCAATTTGAACCCTCGCATCGGTGAGGTACTCTCCGGTCAAATACGTTCGTTTTTGGACCAGAAAGGGTGTTTTTCTGGTACGTCCCGTGTCTTTGTCTTCAACTACCTGGTAAAGGAGCAAATCATTCGGTGGCACGTGCCCTTTCAGGGCTTCCTCCACGTCATGGTCTTCGTCGACCAGCTTGAATTCAAGCAGAGCTGTTTTGCCGATCAGGTTTATGGCTCTCTGGGGGTCTTTGATTCCGGGCAGTTGTATCAAAATTCGATTTTCCCCTTGGCGGCGTATGTCCGGCTCGCTTACACCAAACTGATCGATACGATTTCGAATGGTTTCCATGGCTTGTTTTGTAGCCATTTCTTTTATGTACTCCACTTCCCGATCAGGCAGGTCGAGTTGTATTGCGAGGCCTTGACCCTCTGAGGTCCTAGATACCTCGCGGAGTACTCCGAAATCTTTGTCAAGCATGTTGTCAAAGGGCTCAATATCTTCTTGCTTCAGGATCCGAACCGATATTCGCGTGTCGGTAGGGCGGCCAATATCGACCGGTCGTATTTTCGCCTTTTTCATAGCCGCCCGCAGGTCCCCGGCTGTACGTTCTATCCTGTTTTCAACCGCTTTTTCAGTTTGGACCTCCAGCACAAGATGTACGCCGCCCTGAAGATCCAGCCCGAGGCGAACCTTTTCCGACGGAAGTATTCCAATAGACGTCCACCACCCCGGCACCGTTGAAAAGAGCGAAGGTGCCACATAGATGCATGCCACCGCAACGAGTCCGACAATCAAGAATAACTTCCACTTAAGTTGTTTCAATCAATTGCTCCTTGACTCTATTTGGGGCTCGGGTTGTCGGTTTGCGTCAGGCCTGATACGTTGGCCCTGGCTACCTTGACACGCACCTTTTCGGAGATCTCAACCGTTATAACCGTGTCCGTAATTCCAGTGATGCGTCCGTAAAGTCCACCGCTTGTTACGATGCGGTCTCCCTTTTTCAGGTTGCTGATCATCTCGCGGTGCTTTTTCTGTTTCTTTTGTTGGGGTCGGATCAACAGGAAATAGAATATCACAAACATTAGGATCAGAGGAACAAAGGCCCCAAATCCGCCCTGCCCCGACGATTCCCCTCCAGTGCCCATGGCATACGCAATGTCAATCAAGATAAATACCTCCTTTGTTTTTGGTTATTCGGAAATCGTTTGTCTTCGATGCCCGATGCAGGATGCCTGATACCGGATGCCCGATGCATCAGTCCGCATATTGCAAATTCTTCGTTCCTATCCGGGCTCTGGTATCCTGCATCACCATTTCCGAGTCACTATTGTTCCAGCTTCCAATGCATTTCAGTTGTACCGAGTACACTCGTGATGACGAGCTTAACTTCCTTCGTGTTATCTCCAATGAACGGGCGGTCACCCTCAGGTACGTCGTAAGGAAACCTTACAGTGTATATTGACTTCCATGGCGTGATATAGGGATAGAAGTGGGGCGTGACGGCATTATGTCGCTTAACCCGCCTTACTTCAACAGGGGCCACGCGCTCGTCCTTGTCGTTAACCAGATAAAAACTCCACATCGATTTGAACTTGTCAAAATCATCCCACTTTTTTTCAGGCACAAAGCTTGCCATCAGAAACTCATGGCCAAGGGTAGCAGCGCTGAGTTGGTCTTCCATAAATTGTTTTTTCTCCTGAGATGTCAGCTTATGCGCCTTTGCGTACTCATCAGCATAAGCACGGCGAAATTCATGTGACTTGAAAGTAGCCGAGACAATGAGCTTTATCTCAAACCCCCGATATATGCGGGCCTCGCGGCTCCACTTGTCAGAAACGCTTTTGTAAGTTTCTGTATGATAGGGTTCGGAGGATTCAACAAACCGATCCACACTAGTGCAATTTGCGGTAAACAGCAACAGCATAGCTGCAAGAAAAATGAAGATCTTGGGTTGGCAAAGAGCACAGGTAACGTCTTTCCGGCTTTTCTTAAGATCTTCGCAATGCATCCTTTTTTGTCCGAACACCACGTCAAACCAATATTGAAGCTGAAAGCTCAAAGCTTAAAGAAAAACTGACGATTGCAAATGGAGCTTATCAATTTCGTTGAACACAGAGGCTATTGCCTTTAAGTTCATTGAACTCTGAGTTTTGAGCTTTCAAAGACACGGGTAAATATGGTATCCACATGTCTCAGTTGGAAGTCAACATCAAATATTTTTTCAACCTGCTTGTTTCCTAGATGCTTTGCAATTTCAGGATCGTTTTTCACGAGATCCATAAAATTTTTGTTCTCCTTCCACGCACGCACGGCCTGTTTCTGAACCATCTTGTATGCCTGCTCCCTGCTGACCCCCCCCTTGGCCAAGGCAAGGAGTATCTGCTGCGAAAAGATGAGACCACGGGTCAGCGCCAAGTTGTGTTGCATCCGTTCAGGATAGAGCACTAGCTGGCGGATGATTTCTGTCACACGGTGCAACATGTAGTCAACAAGAATTGTGGTGTCCGGGATGATCACTCTCTCCACAGAAGAATGGCTGATGTCACGCTCGTGCCAAAGGGCTACATTGTTCAATGCTGCAGACGCATTGGAGCGAACCAGCCTTGCCAAGCCAGAAAGATTTTCCGATGATACAGGGTTACGTTTGTGTGGCATGGCCGAAGAGCCTTTTTGTCCCTTTGAGAAATATTCCTCTGCTTCCGAGACCTCTGTCCTTTGAAGGTGCCGGATTTCCACCGCCATCTTTTCTATTGTCGAGGCTATGATGGCAAGCGTGCAAAAGTACTCGGCATAGCGATCCCTTTGGATGATCTGTGTGGATACAGGAGCCGGCTTGAGCCCCAGTTTTCTGCACACACGGGCTTCCACCCTTGGTGAAACACTGGCAAAGGTGCCAACAGCCCCTGAAATCTTGCCTACACTGATGGTTTCCAGGGCATGTTCCATTCTCCGGCGGTTTCGCCGCATCTCGTCGTACCAGAGGGCCAACTTCAGGCCGAAGGTGGTGGGTTCGGCATGGATGCCGTGAGATCGGCCCACCATAACGGTGTTCTTATGTGTCAATGCCTTTTTCTTCAGGGTGGCCAGCAGAAGGTCACAGTCCTTTAAAATAATCTTGGATGCCTGCCGCAGTCTGACCGCCATTGCCGTATCCACAATATCCGAGGACGTGAGCCCAAAGTGGACATACCTTGAGTCCTGGCCGACGCTTTCTGCCACATTGGTTAAAAAGGCAATCACATCGTGCTTGGTCTCGGCCTCAATAGAGTCGATCCTTTCAATGGAAAAGCGCGCTTTGTTGCGGATATTTTGCGCGGCCTTCTTAGGGATTTCACCCATTCCGGCCATGGCCTCACAAACAAGAATCTCGACCTCAAGCCAGGTTTGGAACTTGTTTTCGTCCGTCCATATGCAGCCCATGGACTGTCGGGTATATCTCTTAATCATTGCTCGTTCCGTTGATGAGCCGGACAGGATCTATAGGATCTTATAGATTTTTTTCTTATCAGTCTTCTGACGCCAGCCCGGATGGAATGTTGGAATACTGGAGTTTAATTCAGCGGCGCAGCCGCGTCACATAAAATCGCGCAGCGATTCTATCATTATTGCTCGGCGGGTAACCACAAGGTTTCACCATCGAACTCGATCCGGTTAACATCTTTGTAATCGATCCGGTCTAACAGGGCATATATATAACCCATATTGTAGATGACAACTTTGGTCAATGGATATATCAGGTCAAGATCTGTTTCGAGTTTCCCATCTTTCAGATTGTATATGTACACCATGTGTTCGGAAAATTTCAATATCTTGCCAACGCCGGAGCTACGCCCGAAATGGTCCGGTTCATCAGCCAGAGGGGAAATCTGTATCGCCTTGTGTTCGTAATAATCCTTGAGAAGCCGGAAGTGAATATCCCATATGTTGTCACTTGGCTGAACCACATGAATCCCATACTCGCGGATCTTCTCCAGCGCGGCTCCGGTTTCCAGATCTGTTTCCAGGATCTCTCCCTGCTTGAGTTGGATCTCATCCAGGATCTTTTTCATTCGAACAGTTTTGTCTCCGACCTTAATAGATTCATCTGACTTCACAATCATATCAATGCTCTTGTCAATGCCATATTGCGCTTTGCGCTCTTTCATCAGTTCAGTCAGAGCCTTGTCGCTTTCTTCTTTCAGCTTGCCATAGTCAATGATTTTTTCCGGTGGAATCAGCACCCTTTTTTTCGCTGGTAAAACAGGCACACCCTCGGGATGTTTTACGAGTTGTTCGCGTTGCCTGGAAACAAACCAAAATCCACCCACAATCAGGACAATACAGCAGGCGGCTATGATGAGATACTTACGCATTTGTCACATTAGTTCAAGTCAGGGTATTGTTGTGGCTTGCCAATGATTTTATGCATGGGCTAGTTACAAGATTACACAATTGGTGTCAACACTAATCAAGGTAACTCCAAATGAGAGATTCGGGATGGTTACAGTCTTTGCAAACCAACATTGACGTAATCAAGCGCGTCGGAAGCAACTCCTTCTACGAGCGCTTGTACGGTTCCGGAAAAGGCCCCGCCATCAGTCAGAGCGCTCAAATCAAGCCTGTCCATAATCGGAAAGTTCTCGATTCGAACCATTTCGGGATAAAACAAACTGGACCATGTCTCCATGCGTCCTCCCGCAAGTCTGTCAGACAGATTCACAATGTGGTATAAGGCTCTCACGGTAAATAGTCTCATGAAAAGACGTTGTTGTCTGTGAGCCCTCCTGAGAGCGCCCAAAAGACAAGGGTGCAGAGGGCAGGTATCTTGCGTCAACTGTGTGAGATAAAAGAGGAACAGGCAATCCTCCGTGGGACGATCCACGCTTACCATGCTTTCCAATTGAAAGCATCTGGGATGGAGGTCAAGCTCCCGCAACAGGGCCATATCGATCAGCGTCTCAAACTGCCGGTGCGTTGCCACAGCAGGGTTGCCTTCTTGATTCCACCTTGTCGTGTAATGGTCGATAACTCCGTGAATGATACGATCGCTGACCGTATGTGTTACAACGCCTGCGGAAAATGCCAGTTTCAAGGGCCATCTGCAAGGGCTGGCCTTAATGGCATCAAATAAGCCTAGGGCCGTTTCGTCATTTTTGGCGGTCTTTCTCGAGTGAAGGGCCTGAGAGATCTTGACGTAGTCTTCTTTGGGAATTTTTCGCAAGGGAGCTACATCGTAAGCGAAGGCGTCCGGCAGTATTGCTCCGAGACAAAAGGCCCGCATGTTTTTTTCAAGCACCTGGGTCAACAGCTTTTGCCGGGATTCTTTCAGCCGGGTCAAGACATTTTGAGCTATCAGGATATGTGTCAGTTCCTTGGGCATTGGTTATTAGTCTCTGGTCATTAGTCGCCGGTTATTGGGATATCACGGAGCCGTAGATGAGTCCAACAAGAAAACGGGTAATCTTCAGTTGGTGCATGTATGACTGGGCCAATTCGGCCTTTGCCACGAGTGTGCTGGCAGCTATCCTTCCGGTCTATTTTGCCTCACTGGTGCCTGAGGGCGGCGTCACGTTACGGTGTGGCCCATTTAGCTTTCCAACATCGGCAAGCGGGCTCTGGGCGTACAGCGTCTCCTTTTCAGTGTTTTTGACAGCCCTGTGCGCGCCGGTCCTTGGAGCATTGGCTGATTTTTCGGGTTCCAAGAAAAAATTCCTTTTCGGCTTCACCTACGCTGGGGCTTTCTTCACATTATTTCTGTATTTGGTTCAAGAAGGGGACTGGCTGTTTTGCCTTATCCTCTTTGTGGCGGGTAACATAGGATTTGCCGGTAGTATGCCCTTATATAATGCTTTTTTGCCTGAAGTGGCCGTTAGAGAGGAAATAGACTGGGTTTCGGGCAAGGGCTATGCCTTTGGATACGCTGGTGGAGGGCTTTTGCTGGCCCTGCACGTGCTGATGATCACTTATCATGATGCTTTTGGGATACCGGATAGGTCGATGAGCATTCGCATAAGCCTTGCCTCCGTGGGGATCTGGTGGGGGCTTTTTGCTGTGCCGCTTTTTCTTTGGGTCCCGGAGACAAGACGTTTGCATGATAAGCCAGAGGGCTTCTCTTATCTTAGGTACGGTTTTGCTCGCTTTTTCAGGACACTACGCTGTTTTCGGAAATATCGGGATCTGCTGTGGTTTCTTGTCGCCTTCCTTATTTATAATGATGGCATTCAAACGGTGATTATGATGGCAGCTATTTTTGGCAAGACAGCCCTTGGCCTTGACACGGGTACCCTGATCGGCACCCTTCTGATGACACAGCTAATCGCACTGCCAGGGGCTCTTGTGTTTGCAAGGCTGGCTCAACGCATCCGGGCCAAAGGCGCTATCATGGTCACATTGGTATTGTGGGTCGGCATTGTGACATACGCCTATTTCCTGAGAAGCGCTTTAGAATTCTGGATACTCGGTGGGCTTGTGGGTCTGATATTGGGTGGCAGTCAGGCCATAAGCCGATCCCTTTACGGGCAGTTGATTCCAAAGGATAGGGCAGCAGAGTTCTTCGGGTTTTTTGCCATCAGCTCAAAGTTCGCCTCCATATTCGGCCCCCTGATCTTTGGGCTGGTTACGGACCTTTCTGAAAACCCGCGAAACGCCATTCTTTCATTGGTCCTGTTCTTTGTGGTGGGGATGATCCTGTTGAGCCGGGTTGACATGGAGAGGGGACTGGTTCAGGCCACCAGAGATTAGGCCATGAAGTGTGTACTTCTGAAGAATTCTATGGCAATTGCTAAGAACACAGCGAAAAGTGCACACGGCACTTTTTGCTACTTTGATCAGGCAGAAACCGTACAGGTAGACGCGTTGAGACGCTTTTTTCGTAAATCTGATTCCAAGTGGCATTTTTTATATTTTTTGCCACTTCCACACCAACACAGATCGTTTCGTCCCAGTTTCGGTATTTCCTTCGGTTGATTGCCTAACCCCAACAACTTACTAAAAAGTTTCACAAACACTCCTTTAGACTACTCAAGAACCAGAGTTGTCCCTAATGTTGCATAAACAACATGGCAACAGAAGAAAAAACCAAGAATAACATTTGGTTGAGCATTCATGATGCATTGTTCAA
>JADFWI010000062.1 GCA_015222985.1 Pseudomonadota bacterium
AGGGGGCAACGATATCCCCTGAAAGCAGAATAGCTGAAATAGAGGGATGTAAATGGGGCTCGATATGACCGGGCATCATGGTCTGACCTTTTAAATCATGCTTCCCCGCAGTTTTATACTTTTTGATCGCATCAGCTTTTGAACCCACAAAGACGATTTTGCCGTTTTCCTGCACAACCGCCTCTGCATATTCTGCCTTCTCACCTTCCATGGTTATGATGTCACCACCATAATAGATGGTTTGATCAGCTTTTTTTTCTGTGGCCATTGAGTTTGTACTGTAAAACAATGCCACAATTACGATAGCAAACAGTAAAAATTCATTTTTCATTTTCCTTCACCTCTTTGTTTAATGTGGAGTTAACAGCCTCTTCCCAAACTTTCTTCTTTCATACCTGTGTAAAAAGATTGATTCACTTAACTATTTGAACTTCGTGGAGATATCCTCAACGGGTTGTTCCACATCCAGCTCAATAACCTTTACCTCGTTGCCGGCTTTGGCTAACGCTTTGCGTACATCAATACTGCGGATGGTTTGATTTTTATACGTCTTGATTGCAAATGTCATGTTCTTCAAGTCTGAAATGCTTGTCCACTGAGTATAGTCATAATGGATGCTGCCATCTTTTCCCTTTTCTTGTATGGTTCCAAAGGGAATATCAAAAGCATTCATAATATGGGCCACTTGCAGAACAGTTTCTTTAGCGGTTGGAAGTTGAATGGCAGCCTGAGAAAAGGCAACAGCACGTATTAAGCGTGACGGAGGTGTATAATCTCCGGGGAGGCCAACCAGACCAGAACCCTGACCAAAGGTGTTAATTTTGGTACCGGAGAAGTCCAACGGTTCAACATTTACTGCGGATAAATTGGCATAGTTACTGAGATTTGTCATATGCCAGTCAAAGGGTGGAGAGTTGGTCAGTACGCCAAGCGGGTTCTCATGGAGCTTTAAGGTGTTATCAATGGGTTCAATTACTATCGACGCACCACTACTGTCAGTTATCAGAAAATGACCCGGAAAGGTTTGTCCGCCTATTTCCTTTTGTGGATTCTGTACCAGTATAACTTTGTTATAATTTTTCTTAACCTCTGCAACTGTGGAGAAGTTGCCGAGCAGCCAGGCAACATAATCTTCCGGAGCCATGGATTTTGCGGCATTCTTTGGAGATCCTTTCGGGTAGCTGGCATAGCCGGGGAGGTATAATCCTCCAATATAAAGGCCCTTTTCATTCAGGCCGTCCACAACCATACGTTTATTCATAAAGTTGGCACCAACAAACCCGTACTTGTTCGTGTAGTGTATTCCTTTTGATTTGTCGGGAAGTGAGCTTGTCAGCTTGGTTCCGGCTGGAACAACGACTGCATCGGATTTAGTATCGGAGCCGAACTCCATGGTGCGACCAACAACAACTCCTCCGTCTTTTGCTGTGAGGTGAAGAGCTGTGCAGGCATCAGCTGAGGTGTAGCTCATTAACAGCATAGCGCATGCCGTGCTTACCAGCAATGACTTTAGACCAATTCTTTTTTTCATGTTTTTCTCCTTTTTAAGTATGAACAGGGAGGGTAAGGGTAAAAGTCGTCCCCTTGTCCGGTTCTGATTGAACCCGCAATTCTCCGCCATGGCTCTTGATAATATTATAGGAAACGGAAAGCCCAAGTCCGGTCCCCTTGACCTCTGATTTGGTGGTGAAAAAAGGCTCAAAGATCTGCCCAAGATGTTCAGCACTGATCCCGGAGCCATTGTCATGGATGGTCACAGAAACAAACTCATTCTCTTGCCCGGTGGTGACAGTCAGTAAGCCACCGGCCACGGGCATGGCCTCCATACTGTTTTTTATCAGATTCAATACTACCTGTTTGATCTGATCTTCAACGGCATTGACCGGTGTTGGTGCAGAGGAGAAACGTGTTTCCACTCTGATATGATGGCGGGAAAATTCTTTTTTGCTCAGCCGCAGAATGGATTCAATGGTTTTCTGCAGATCAAAGACAGATTTTTCGCCGCTGCTTGGCCGGTTAAAGCTCTGCAGATCCTGAATTAACCGTTGCATCCGGTCACACTCATCCCGTGCCATGCCCAACATCAATGCTTCTTTCTCTTCTACTTCAAGTTTTCTCTGCAGCCTGGCCAGTACATTTGAGACGCCGGTCAGTGGATTATTTATTTCATGGGCAATGGATGCGGAAAACTGTCCAATAGCGGAGAGTTTTTCGGCATGACGTAACTGTTCATGCGCCTTTTCCAGTGACTCTGTTCGTTCTTCAACCCGTTGTTCAAGATTATCACGGGATTTCCGCAACTCTCTGGTACGTTCCTCTACTACAATCTCAAGCTCTTGTTTATGTTTTCGCAGCACCGCCGTTCCCTTGGCCACCTTACGCCTGAGTTGATAGTTCCAGAGCAGGATGGCGGCAAACAGCAGCAGAATAGCCAGTATCCACTTGCCCATACTGCGGTAATCAAACGTTTGCTGTACATCAACAACAAAGTATTTGCGGCGGATGGCGTTTTGCTCATCCGTAGTGATGGCGGAAATCCCCCTGGTGAGGATAGAGGCGAGTTCCGGCCAGTCCTGACGTACGGCAACTGCCAGCTTCAATTCATCAAGGCCGGTGGCGGCTGCAACTGTAAGATTGTTCAACCCCAAAAGGCCAATGTGATGTTGCGCTACCGTTAACATCCCCACATAGGCGGTTGCACTGCCGCTGCTCACTGCCTTCAGGGCTTCAGGAGTTTTGTCAAATACCAACAGCTTTATTTTCGGAAAGCGGCGGTTCAGTAATGCAGCTGTTCCAAAACTTTTATCCACGGCTACGCTTTGACCGGCAAGTGCTTCAAGACCATATATGCCTTTCTCCTTTTCACGGGTAAAGATTACCAGGGGAAAGCTATTTTGAGTTTTGCTAAAGTCAAAGGAACGCTCATGCTCCGGAGTAAATGCAACACCCGGTAACAGATCAACCTTTTCATGGCTGCGAACAGCCTCCAACGCTTCATCACGACTCATCTGCTGTGGATATGCGACCTTGAACCCGACCTTGCTGCCAGCCAGATTCAAGGTGTCTACGGCGATTCCCTGTGGGCCGTTATCCCAATATATATACGGAGGAAAATCGATAACCGGAACACGGACTACCGGATGTTTACTGAGCCATGCCTGTTCCTCTGCTGTAAGCCTAAGGAGATTGTCGCCTGGTGTTTTGCTGTCAAACCAACGATTCCAGATACGCTCTTTTTGAGCGGTCGGCAGGCTGTTCCACCCTTTGTCAAGGATTGACTTGAGCTGGGGCAGGTCTTGACGCACCCCATAATAATGAGCACGCATGAAGGGTTGATTGCCAAACTGGAGATTAGCCACGGCATGAATATTAGTGATTACATTAGAATGCAGATAGAAATCAGTAGTACTGCGTACATCAATGACAGCATCTGCCTTTCCCTGGCTGACCAGTTGAAATGTATCGGGGTAGTTTTCCACCAGAACGATCTCTGCTTCCGGCACATATTTTTTCAGGAGATCGATTTTCACACTATCTTTGATAACGGCAATGGTTTTCCCCTTGAGTGAGGCAAGATCAGTAATATCCTTGCGCTCAATCCGGGTATAGATGGCATACTCTATGGGAACAGAGGGCTGCGAGTACTCCAGCCACGCATCCAGTTTTTCTGAATATATCAATGCCAAACCGACATCAAGCGTGCCATTACGCAGCCCGGTATACATTAATCCTGTTGTATTTAATTTAAATTCCGGTTCCAGCCCTACCTGGCTGCTGATGGCCCTGAGTATGTCCACTACATAGCCACTGGCTTTTTCTCTGTCCTGAATGATAAAGGGGGGGATCGAATCGCCGCCGATGGTAAAGACGGGATGCTGCCTGATCCAGGCCTGCTCCTCTGGTGTGAGCAGGGGTTTTTTCGTTTCCACGGGTTCATCTGTAAGCAGTGCAGACCCGTCACGCTCAAACAACAGTCCCTGCAGGGGAGCAGTATCCTCTTGCCAGTCAACAGCCATAAATCCCTGCACCACCGACCGAATACGTTCTTCAATGATTGCGCCGATTGGAAAGGCCTCCGGCAGCATCAACTCCCGTACCTGTCCGGCTTCAAACAGCAATGCCTCACGACTGGCCTGAGGCTTGTAGCGTTGCAGGATAAGATCAACTGTCTCGTTGGGGTGATCCAGGGCATAGCGCCATCCCCGGTTGCTCGCTTCGACAAAGGCACGGGTACGTTCCGGGTGGAGTGCTGCCTGTGTTTCGCTGGTGTACAGGTTGATATCACCCAGGCCGGGCAGGGCATCGCTCAGTTCAATCACCTCGTAGGAGATGTCCTGGCGATCAAGAAAAAAAGGTTCGTTGGAACGAAAAGCAGACATGGCATCAACTTCCCCGCGGATCAACGGGCCAACGTCAAAGGTATGGGGCAATAATTCCAGGTTTTCTCCCGGTTTCAACCCTGCCTGATGGAGTGCGGCACGAACGACCATTGACTTTCTCCCCTTGCTGGAGATCATCAGCTTCCTGTCCTTTAAATCATCCAGGGTTTTCAGTCCCGGTTGCGCCAGAAAAACCAGGGGATAACGCTTGAAGTAGTTGGCCAGCAGCACAACAGGTCTGCCGTCCATGCGCTCAAAGATGAGGTCGTCGGAGTAGATACCGAAATCAGCACGGCCGCTGGTCACTTCATCCACCAGGTCAACCCCTTCCTGGTACTCCCGAATCTCCACATCCAGCCCCTGTTCGGCAAAGTAGCCCTGTTGAAAAGCAACATAGAAACCGGCAAATTGAAACTGGTGTTTCCAGGAGAGTTGCAGGGAGACTTTTTCCAGGGCGGGAGATGCCGGCGTCTGCATTGAAGCGGTGGCAACAGCGCCTGCAATAAAAAATATCAAGCTAACTGACAACAGAATATAACGAAATGTGGAGAGATAACGTGACATCAATATTTTTTTATGAAAACCTTTTTTCAACATCAGAATTTTTAAGCTGGATACTCATTCTTGACGGTTTCGTACAAAGTTGGCCAAGCGAAATTGAGCCACAATATAAGGGGGGGTAATATAAAAACGCAACACCATATATTGAGATTAAAATAAAATGTTTGGATTTTTTGCGAGACAATCTTTTTGATTCAATCAAATTGGGAATGCAAAAGCAACGCTAAAAAAACAAAGTAAAAATGCAGTATGAAATTAGGTGTTTTGCCGCCAGGGTGAAGAAATGAGAATTTAATTATTTCAGTTATCGGGAAAAGAAAGCAGATAGCTTCTCAGATTGATTTTTCGCTTATGAATGCCAAGTTTTTTTCGTAGGTTCAGGCGATAAAACTCCACAGTACCGAGGGTGATATTGAGGAGTTTCACAATATCTTTGCTGGTCAGCCCCTGTCTGACAAGGTCTGCTACCTGGATTTCTCTTGGAGTAAGTTTGAGCAGTTCGGAAGAAAGTTGTTTGCTGAAGGTGGAGGTGATGTCCTGGATATTCGTCTCCATGATAGTGGTGTACATCGCTCCCTTTCCATCCCTCACCTCATCTTTCAGAAGATCCAGATACGGAAAGATGTTTTTTTTCAGGTTTTGGCTGATGGTCTGTTCGATCTCTTTTTTACTTTTTTCCTGCTGTTCCAGGAGAACCCGTAAGGCGGTATTGGCATCAAAGAGTTTCTGATGCTGCACCTGAAGTTCCAGGGTCCGCTTATGAACTCTATCTTCCAGCTCAGCATGTGACTGACGCAGCTTTTTTTCCGTTTCCCTGAGATCTCGTTGTAACTGTCCTTTCTCAAGACAACGGGCCAGGCGAAAAATGAGCTCTTCACGTTTGTAGGGCTTCAAGAGATAATCATCAGCACCTAAACGCAATGCTTCAATTACTGAATTCATATCACCATACCCGGTTATAAGGATAACGCCGCAGGTTGGATCACAACGCTTGGCCTCCTGCAGAACCTGCATGCCATCAATCCCTTCCATGACCAGGTCGGTGACCACCACATCATAAGAATTTTCAGCAAGATTGGCACAGGCTCGGTGACCATCTTCGGCAGTATCCACTGCATAGCCGGCATCCTGCAGGTCACTACTCATGGTGAGACGAAGAAGTGGTTCATCATCCACTAATAAAATTTTTGCTTGAGTCATTTTTACAGCAAT
>JADFWI010000419.1 GCA_015222985.1 Pseudomonadota bacterium
ATAGGTATTTTTGACTCAGGGCCGGGGGGCTTAGCAGTTGCAAGGGAGGTCTTAAGGGAGATGCCCCAAGAGGATATCGTTTACTTTGCGGACTTTGCACATCTTCCGTACGGGCCAAGACCGAGTGGAGAAGTTAAAGAATTTACCCTTCAGGCTGTTGACTTCTTGATGAGTAAGGACGTGAAAGCTATCTTAATTGCCTGTAATACTGCCTCGGCTGCTGGGAGGGAAGTGGCTCAGAAAAAAGCTTCTGAGATTCCTGTTATTGGGATGATTGAACCAGCCGTGAAGGCGACCCTGGCACATGGCAATATTCAAAAGGTTGGGGTTATTGGGACAATTGGAACCATAAAAAGTAAAGTTTATGAGAAAACATTCCAGGTGTCGGGAACAAAGGCAAGAGTTTTTGGCAATGCTTGTCCCGATCTTCTCCGACTTGCAGAGCAAGGCCAGATAACGGATACGAACATAATTGAGAAACGAGCAAGAGAGTGTGTCTGCCCCCTGGAGAAGGAGGGGATTGATATTCTGGTACTCGGTTGCACGGACATCACCTGCATTAAAGATCAGCTCCAGAGGGTATTGGCGCCTCATATAGAAATAATCGATCCGGCTAAGGAAGTAGCGCGAACAGCTGATGAAGCCTTGCAAATGAAAGGATGGAGACGTTTGGGAAAAAGAGAAGGAAGCTTTAGTTTTTATGAAAGTGGGGAGGGTCCAAAGCACATTAAGGAATTTGCTGAGAGGGTGTTCGGTATTAACATTGAAGCGATAAACCAGGTGAATCCTAGAATACGTTCCCGTTATCGTTGATGGATTAGCAGGGTAAAGGAGTAGCGAAAGGGGGATCAGGATCACCCTAGCGTCATTATCGATAACAATCCTGCGATACCCGATAGAACTTAGGCTGTCTTACATGGTGGCGAGAGCTCCCTCCCTTTTCTGAAGCAAACTGCCCATGTCCTAGAAAAGGCGGCAGGCGATTTCAAAGGGGGGCATCCATGTTATAAAAAAAGGTTCATCTCCAAATTAGTTGGCAACTAAGGGGTACTTTCTCAGGTCTGCAAAGGATAATGGACATCCGGTATCTCCAATGGATATTCTGTTTGTAGCAAACAAAAGAAACCATCCAAAGGAGGCCCGCGATGACAGTTTTGTTTTATCGAACTGATCTCTCATTGAGGTTCTTAGATTATTTTCTCTGGGCATAATGAACCCAAGTGCAGGGCCAACGGAGAGGAAAGTGCCAGAGATTTCTGTGCTCTGATTGAATGAATTGGTTGAATCTGAAAATTTGTCCAGAGGCTACAACAAGGTTGGGGATATCGACAAGAGATGCGGCCAGATCGAATAAGGTGGCACGTTGTTTTACGTTTTTATAGATCAGAACACTGAAGCGCCAGTTTTAAGAGGGCTAGCCTTTTTTCTATTTTTGAGTTAACGATCACTGAGGGGACTTCACCCATTCTTAAGAGCAGTTGATGCTTTCTGGGGGGAATTGGAGCAAAGACGGCCTAAGGGGAGAAAATACACCTGTTCAGGGTTCTACACGATGCGAAGGGGCAAAGGAGGCGTGTCCACTTTTGCTAATAGATACTGTCAAACTGAAAGCGAGCTGGAGAAGATTGCGAGAGGAGATGAAAGACAATTGGGCACAATCTCTCAGAACAATGGAATGAAGCCAGAAAATGCCATGAGCACAAATTTACAAAGTAAATCGATGTGTGGAAAGTTTTATCAGTGAAGAGCATCGTCTTGGAAACCTAATTCCAATACCCAAGCAAGAGGACTGGGCCCGAGGAAATTTTACCCACGTCGCCTCTCGAATCACCATAACAGATGCATCCCCATACGGAGATCGAGGTCGTCTTTTGCACGTCAGCAAAGTTCTCAAGGAGGCTAACTGCTGTTTGATTGTTATGTACTGCATGGGCTTCACCCGGGGGTTAACGAGAGAAGTTAGATCGGTGACTGGGAAGCCCGTGATTCTTCCCAGCTCCATTGTGGCTCGTACACTTGGCGAACTGTTAGAGTAACGTATCATAGAGGTATGGGAGTTTAGAAATGAAAGAAAAAACTATCGGTATCCTCGGCGGCATGGGACCGGAGGCGACCCTTGATTTCTTTGGAAAAATTATCCAGAATACACCAGCCACCAGTGACCAAGAGCACCTCAGGGTGATCATCGACAACAATCCGAAAATACCTGACCGTACGGAGGCCATTTTGGGAAAGGGAGAAAGCCCCGTCCCCGTTATGGTTCAAGGTGGTCTGTCTTTGGCAAAAGCAGGCGCTGATTTCATTGTTATTCCTTGTATTTCAGCCCACTTTTTTCTTGATGAGTTACGCTGTAACCTGAGCCTACCCATCATCTCTGCTTTCGATGAAGTGGCTGTTTTGATTACCCGGAATCACCCAGATATCAAAGCAGTAGGCCTTTTAGCTACAAAAGGCACCATTCAGGGTGGTCGGTTCCAGGAAACACTCATTGAGAGTGGCATCAAGACACTGGCGCCCGAACCTGAGGAACAAGAGCGGGTTATGTCCGCTATTTACAAAATAAAGAATTTCTCGGCACATAAAGTTCGCAAGGAAACCAAAGGAATTTTGACCGATATTGCGTGCAGCCTGATCGCACGAGGATCGCAGGGCATCATTGCCGGTTGCACAGAGATTCCCTTGGTCCTCGAACCGGAGGATGTGATAGTTCCCTTACTTGATCCCCTCCTAATCCTAGCCAAAGCTGCTGTCAGAGAAGCACAACAAGTGACGTCCATTGACCCTTAAGGTCAAACCTTAGTGCCGAAACCCCAGTGGCGAAATCAAATTGAGACAGAGGGCAAAAACAGAGGGATCAGTTTGTTCACTAACACTTATGAGAAAGGTGACATGAACAGTAAACCAGCAGACATAGCGATAAAGGGAGGGATTCTGGTAAATAGCAAGGGGATGACCCGGGCTGATGTCTTTGTGAAAGATGGCCTCATAGAGGGCATAGAGCTCGGCGAGAGTGAAAGGCCTGCGTCGAGATTCATTGACGCTAATGGAACATTCGTACTTCCAGGGGTTATCGATGCGCACCTTTTGTGCCCGATGCCACCGAATCGTCATCGAGGATCTGGAGCTTTTTGAGCCGTATGTGCGGGTCACCGTGCGCCTGGCTCGGTACATCCACGATCTGTGCAAGTTCATGACCGTTGGAGAGGTGGCCGAACACCTGGACCTGGATTGGAAAACCGTCAAGGATATCGGCAAGCTCTTTCTGGAGAAGGAGTATGGGCAAACGGACTATGAAGGGCTCAGGATCTTGGCTATCGATGAAATCTCCCTCCGCAAAGGGCACAGGCACCTGACCATGGTACTCGACTATGAGAGCGGCAGAGTAGTGTGGATTGGGAAGCACCGAAGCGCCAAAACGCTCTGCTCCTTTTTCAACCGCATGACCTCCAGGCAAAGAAAGGCTCTTGAGGCCATCGTCATGGATATGTGGGACCCCTCTATCAAAGCCGTACGAAAGAAGATCCCCCATGTGAAAATCGTCTTCGCTCTGTTTCATGTGGTTGCCCAATTCAACCGCCTTATCGATAACGTGCGCAATAGTGAATATCGTAAGGCTTCCACACAAGACAAGGAGGTGTTCAAAGGAGCCAAGTACCTCCAGAGCGCCAGCACCTCAAACAA
>JADFWI010000063.1 GCA_015222985.1 Pseudomonadota bacterium
GGATGGCTATGGTGGAAGACAAGAGTGGCGCCCACAAAACCGCAAAAAATCGAGGCTGCTAAAGCCACCTCAAACTTGATGGTACAAAAAAAGTTGCAGTATTGTCAAAAAGATAGATCTGCGGGTTTTGACGTACTTGAGGGATCCAGGCCTGAACTCCCCAGACAAGTGTGAAGGGGTGCGTTGAGGCACCACTGTCTATACTTGCAGTCGAATTGATCGCAATATACGCCTGCTTTGCCGAAGCAGTCGAAGTTACCTTCCTGCAGTTGTTTTTTGTGAATTAAGGGGCCGGCAACCTCTTTGAAGCAGGCAGAGCAAAGCGAAGAACTATAATCTTCAGGCCCCCAGGCTATGATGGAGTCCTTTTCCCACTCCTTGCCACACTTAATACACTTGACGCGTAGTCTGTGCATGGCCTGCACCACATAACGTTTCAAAACTCGCCCATTTGTAGTTGATTACGTGATCTCAATTACAAATGAGTATTTTCAGTTACCAGCACGCTCCGGATGATGTTGAGAGAAACAGAACAACGCGCTCATTTAGTGGCACATTGAACCGACCTGTTCCTCAATCTCTTGAGCGCAGGCAACCTCTTCCTTCTCCGGCACATTTATGCTGATGGTGTCGGTCGCCAAGTCTATGTCTATGGTTCCTGCGTGTTTTTCCACAATCGACCGAATCACATACAACGACAATGCACGGACTCTAGCCTCTTCGCTTGTTGCCCATACATAGTCTTCAGGCACATGTTTGCCATCAACCTGGCTCAATTCGTCTGATTTGTTCCAGTGACTTTCCTGCCTCATGGTAGAAATCCTTTTTCTTCATTTGGCCTCTTTCAGTCTCTGTATTCAAGGTCTATATCGGCATTTTTTCAAAATACCTGAGTGCCCTGTATGCAATATGTATGCCTGTAACTTGGCGCGACGAGCATGTCACGGACTAACCTAAAATGTAACCGTTCACGGGTTCAGAGGTTCAAAGGTTCAGGGGTTTACCAAAAATCTAAACCGTTAATTGGTGGTTTCATCCCGCCGTATGTCTGGCGGGTCAACGAAAGAAAGGTACCCTGAACGGGGCTCTCCGCCGTAGGCTATGGCCCGCAGGCGGATGAACCCTGAACCTGTGAACGCCTAACCTATGATCACCGGTTCCCTGAGAATCATGGCAATTGCGTCCACAGCGCTTCGGGCAACGGCAGGGTATACCTTCTTCAGAGAACCGATCTGCCTGAGACTCTCCGCAGTCCTTGTAACCAGCATGGCAAGGTCCCCCTCGGCCATTTCTGCAATCTCCAGCACCTTGTCCCATGGCTGCTCTTTTGCCCAAGCATAAATAGTGGCAGCAGGCCACAAGGAGACCGGCCTTATTTCAAATCCCCTCACGCTCTTTCGTTCCATCAGGGGGTTAAGAGCCTTTTTCATCTTCTCAAAAGCCTTCAAAAGACGCCTTGGCATTGCTGACTCGTCCAGCTTCGGCTCCACGTCCCGGTCATGCACAAAAACCGCCACCAGGGCTGCGAGCAAGGCAGGGTCGGAATCCGGCAACACGCCCGTGCGCAAGCCTTCGGCAATCAGGAGGGGTTGGTCGAGCCTGAGCTGAGATGCCCAGGTGCCGTCAGCGGTCAATTTGTTGTCCTCGGTGACAAAGCCCTCTTCCTTCAGGAACTGGAGGTGTCTTACAAAATCATTCCACAGTCGCATGCGCACGGCGTTTGCACCATCCCACATCCTTGTGAAGTCTTCCAGGACCCTCTTGAAAGCTCCTCTGGTCTTCCCGTGACAGGTCCTGAAATGCTTACACTGCCTGCAAATCAGGCCGTCAAGTTGGTGTTCAAGATGAAGCGAGCGGCTCCTGACGGGTTTGAGCTGTAAGAGTTCCTTTTCCCCGAGTGGCAGAGGTTCTAACACTGGTGGGGCCTCCGCCTCTGCGGTACGATCCAGTAACGTGCGGATCTTGCCTGGATCATCAAAGGGAGGCAAGTCCAGTACCTTGTCCAGGATTTGAGAAACCTTTTGCGGCCGAAACCATCTCATTTTAGGGAGCCTGCCACGCATCGGGACATTCCTTTTCACCCGGCAGGCGAGCACGCCCTGTTCATCTCGCTTCATGAGTGGTTTCACAGCACAGTACATCCGGTTGCGGTGGTCCAGGAAGAGGCGTCCCGGCGCCAGGTTTGCCACCTTGGAAAGCCTTGTTTCAAGCATTACAAGATTCCGCCTCAGCCCCTTAATTTCATTGAGCAAAGCAGCCCTGTTCCTGATCAGATCGAGAACAAACTCCGGCCCGGCACACAGAGCCTCAGGAAGGAGTGTCATGAGGTTCCGGCCAGCCTCCTTGACCTTCTGCTCAAGCCCTGGTTGCTGGTTCACCAGGTTCAAGTATGTGGCGAAAGATCTCTCAACAATCCCCTTGATCTCATCAGGGCTATGAGACAAAAGCAGGTTAAGGACCATGGAAAAATCGACTTTAATCTGGCTAAGCACATCTTCTGGCGCTGTTGTGCAAAGATCTGCAATCAACCGCACGTCCATAAACTTTCCAGGAATAATCACAGCAAAACCAATACAGTCCTTGCCCCGCCTGCCGGCTCTGCCCGTTGTCTGATGAAATTCCGTGCTGTTCAGTGGTACAAATTTGTGGCCATTGTACCGGTCTGAATTCAGGAACACCACGCTTCGGGCTGGGAAATTGACGCCTGCAGCCACCGTCGAGGTAGCAAAAACCGCGTCAAGCAAACCCTCGGTCATCAAGTGTTCTATGACGAGTTTCCACATTGGAAGCTGCCCACTGTGATGGGCCGCCACAAGCACATTTTTTAAATGCCACATCTGTCTGTGCCCTGCCAGGTAGGAATGCCCCTGAATCAGGCGATCGATTCCGTTGTTCAGTTTACGTCGCTCTCCTGCGCTTCGGCCCGGGCTTTCGATGCAACGGTCAAGGGCCGCATCACAGTCTGCGCGAGATTTCATAAAAAATATGGCAGGAAGAAGATCGAATTTTCTCAAGGCCCTCATGATATCCCCAAAGGGGGGAAGACTTCGCGGAGGAGCAAGGACAGGGGGGTTCGGACTGTTCAGATAGGCCGTGACCTTCTTATCCGTGCCTTTGGAATCTATGAGAGGTAAAAGCCTGCCCGAAGGATGGAAAAACAACGGAAAAAGAGGAACAGGCCTGCCGGTCTCTTCTACCACCACACAGGACTTGCACCGAATGGATTCCAGCCAATTGGCGACCTGGCGAGCATTTCTTATTGTGGCCGAAAGGAGCAGGAGGTGGACCCGTACAGGCAGGTAGATCATGACTTCTTCCCACACCACGCCACGATCATCGTCTCCCAGGAAATGGGCCTCATCCAGGATCACGATGTCTGACTCGATATCCACGGCCTCATGCATGGCATCATAGAGTTGATTTCGCAAAATCTCGGTAGTCCCTACAATAATTGGGGCATTGGCATTTTCCTTGCGGTCCCCTGTCAATATTCCCACATCATCAGGGCCGAATTCCTTGCTGAATTCAATGAGCTTTGAGTTGGTCAGGGCCTTTAGGGGTGAGGCGTACCATGCCTTGCCGCCTTTCTTGCGGATGTGTCGAATGGCCTCCTGGGCGATCCAAGTCTTTCCTGAGCCGGTCGGGGCCGAAACCAGGCAGTCCGATTTGCGAATCGCGGCAACGGCTTTCAGTTGGAAGGAATCCGGCTTGAAGGGCTTCTTAGGGGGCGCTCCTATCCGGGCAAACACCTTTTTCAGTCCGGCATCAGCGCTCGGTTTGATCCTGGGAATCTCTCGCCGGCGGGCGACTGCCCCCCGCCGGCGAACAGAATCGCTTTGCCGCGTCTTTTTGAATCGTGTATTTTTCAACGTAACTTCTAAAAAAGTCCGGCCCTGCGGTTGCCATAATCGCAATCCATATTTCAATGGCAAGCCTGGTGATGTGACAACGGAAGGATAAGAACGAATAACATGATTTCGGAAAAAAGGAAAACCGCACCCAAACACCATGATTGCTATTGAACGATTCAGACATAGATGATAGAGATCATACTGCTCGGCAACAAGCTGAAATTAGGCCGGAGTGGGCATTACGTTGGCAACAGGACGGACAGTAATCGCAAGAAAAAGGGGGGGCCACGATGAAGAAAACTCCATGTGTCATTTATCAATTCGTGCTGTTAGTGGTGGTTCTTGGTCTGTGTGGGTGCCAGGGAGCAGACAAAGGCTCGATCAAGGTCCCGGCTACAACGCAGTGGACAGACTCTGGCATTGATGTCTGCAAAGGTCAGGCGATAAGCGTGCATGCGACTGGCGACGTGTACGTGAACAAAAAAATCCAAAGCGGTCCGAGCGGCATCGACGACACGAGAGTCAAGCCCCTCACCAAACTGGTCTTGAGGACCTATAATGTGACGTCAAAGGCCAAACACGGCGCCCTTATCGCAAAGATCGGCAAAAACGGAAAACCGTTTCCGGTCGGCGCCCAACATGAGGTCAAAGCCGATTCAAAAGGACGCCTGTATCTTGGCTTGAACGACAAGGACTTGGGCAACAACCAAGGACACTATCTCGCCAAAATCACTGTGAAATAAGGGATTCTTCAATGCTCGCCGTTATCCAGCGGGTCACTGCCGCTGAGGTTCGGATAGACGACAAGATAGTGGGGCAGATTGGTCCTGGCCTCCTGGTCCTGTTGGGGGTCTCCCGTTCGGATGACGAGAAAGACGCCGATTACCTGTCGGATAAAATCGTTCACTTGCGGATCTTGGAAGATGAGGAAGGCAAGATGAATCGTTCCCTTATTGAGACAGGTGGCGAAATAATGGTTGTTTCCCAATTTACGTTGCTGGGTGACTGCCGCAAGGGTCGCCGGCCATCGTTTGTTGAGGCGGCACCCGCGAAGACGGCCGAAGGACTTTATGAGTACTTCGTAGGCCAGTTGAAATCAAAAGGCATACCCGTTGCCACAGGACGGTTTCAGGCGAAGATGGCCGTCTCTTTGGTCAATGACGGGCCTGTGACACTCATTGTTGAAAGCAAATAACGCGATGCATGATCTATGATGAGCAACAAAGTGCTGTGGGCAGTTATTCTGCTGCTTGCTGCAATAACTTGGGTTGGGTGTGTACCCAGGGGGAAGCTGTATGGCGTCAAGGAAAAGACAATTTCCCTTGAAAAGCCCCGCACACTGGCCTTCCTGAAATTCTATGGGCCGTACGGAGCCGCGGTACGGAGGCGCGTTTGCGATAGACTTGCCGGGGTTCAACATTTGAAACCCATCGATTGCTTTCAGTATCCTGATGTGGAGGAAGTAACATTTGACAAGCTGGGTGATCCCGATTCCGCGGCTTTGCTTGAGGCCCTGGAGGCCGACGGTGCGATAACAGGCCGCGTCATTGCTCTCGTCCAGGACAACCCGGGCGCCGACCAGGTGGAGGTGAAGGAAGGAACAGGTCATTACAAGAAGAAAAAGAACATCGATGGCCAGTGGGTTGATGTGGAAATCAAAAGGGTTCTTATCAGGCCCCTGCCTCATGTTGTTCGAAAGGCCTCTCTAGCCATGGAGTACAAGGTGTTAGATCTCAATACCAAGGGGATCATCGCCAGTGGCAAGTTCACAGAAAGCTGTGAAGAGAAGTTTGGTGGTTGCAAGGAGTATGCTTCTATGGGCCACACGTTGAGCGACCTTCCGGCTCCAAGCGTCACCGTGGATAAACTGTCTGCCAGGATTGCCGGCAAGATGGTTGAAAAGCTCTCCCGCATAAGGCTCAGCGGGGCAGTCAAGTAGTAAACGAAATTGCTTCGCAATTTTATCTACAGAAAGGCGGTTGGGAAGAGATATGAAAAGCAAACTGAGCAAGAAAAAGGTGGAGGAACTAAGAAAGCGGCTTACCCGCAAACCACAACTGGTATGGGATGTTCTGGGGTCAGGGGACAAGAAGAGAGTCTTTGAGTTTGCCGAAAGGTACAAGGGCTTTCTTGACGCTGCCAAGACAGAACGCGAGGCTGTCCTTGCCATTGAGGCATTTGCCAAGAAGACGGGTTTCAAGGACATCACCAAGGTCCGGACCCGGACCGGCAACAAATTCTATAAGATCAACAAGCACAAAAACATTGCCCTGGCTGTGCTTGGCAAGGACCCGATTGCGTCAGGGATCAACCTTGTGGTTTCTCACGTCGATTCGCCACGACTCGATCTGAAACAAAACCCCCTCTATGAAGAAGTGGACTTGGTCTTTCTAAAGACCCATTACTACGGCGGTATCAAGAAATATCAGTGGCTCACCAGACCGTTGGCGATCCATGGCACTGTCATGAAACAAGACGGGAGTTCTCTTAACATGCGGATCGGTGAATCGGATAATGACCCTGTCTTCACCATAGCCGACATTCTGCCTCATCTTGCACGAAAGATTCAGGCTGACAAAAAGGTGTCTGATGCCTTTGAAGGAGAAAAATTAAATGTTCTTGCAGGAAGTCTCCCCATTGGAAACGATGAAACCAAAGAGCGGTTCAAGCTCGCCGTGCTCGAATACCTTTATTCAGCCTACGGCCTGATCGAAGAAGATCTGATGAGCGCTGAAATAGAAATCGTGCCCGCAGGAAGTGCCCGCGACGTAGGCTGGGACCGCGGTCTTATCGGCGCCTATGGCCAAGACGATCGCGTGTGCGCCTATGCCTCGCTAGAGGCCCTGTGCGAAGTAAACAGGCCTGCGAGAACCGCCGTTGCCATGTTCATGGATAAGGAAGAGATTGGCAGCGATGGAAGCACAGGGGCGAAGTCTCGTTTTCTGGAAGAATTTGTTGCAGATCTTGTTGAAACGACGGGCCAGGAGGCCAGGGAAAAAGTGCTGAGGTCTTGTTTGACCAAATCAAAGGCCCTTTCTGCCGACGTGAACGCCGGCCTTGACCCGGACTTCCAGGAGGTCCATGAAAAGCGCAATGCAGCAAGGATCGGATACGGCGTCTGCATCACCAAGTTCACCGGTTCTGGTGGCAAATACGGTTCTAGTGACGCCAATGCTGAGTACCTGGCGGAAATCCGAAAGCTCTTCAACGACAACAAGGTCGTTTGGCAAACAGGCGAACTGGGGAAGGTGGATGAAGGTGGTGGTGGCACGATTGCCAAGTTTCTTGCCATATACGGCATGGAGGTCCTGGACTGCGGAACACCGATCCTTTCCATGCACTCCCCTTTTGAGATCGCAAGCAAGGGAGATATCTACATGACTTATAAGGCCTGCACCGCGTTTCTCAACAGCAAATAGGGCGGCTTGAGGTATCGGCAAGCTATGAAGACATACCTGGATTGTATTCCCTGTTTTTTCAAGCAGGCCCTTTTTGCCGCAAGAACAGCCATTGATGATGAGGCAAAGATCAAAGAAGTACTTGACAGGATAGGGCTGCTTGTATCGGAGATCCCTTTGGACAGCACACCGCCCGAAACAGGCCGGCAAGTCTACAGGACGGTCCGAGAGGTCACAGGGGTCGAAGACCCGTTCAAGGAACTAAAGAAAGAAAACATCGAGACTGCTCTAAAGCTCTATCCGGCGTTGAAACAGACGGTGGAGACGGCAGAAGACCCTCTGGAGACGGCCGTCAGGCTTGCCATTGCCGGAAATGTCATTGACTTTGGCGCCAACCCCGATTTTCAACTGGAACAAAACATCCAGGAAGTGCTTCACAGAGAACCCGCTATTAACCATTACCAGGCATTTAAGGAAAAGCTTGAGTGTGCCCAAAATATCCTCTATCTGGGAGATAATGCCGGAGAGACTGTTTTTGACAAGATCTTGATTGAAACAATGGCCAAACCTGTCACTTATGCAGTCAGAGAAAGCCCGGTCATCAATGACGCCACTGCCCAGGATGCCATAGACAGTGGCTTGGACAAAGTTGCGTTAGTAGTATCATCAGGATGTGACGCGCCAGGCACTGTCCTTGCGGCATGCTCGGATCAGTTCTTGGATTGTTTCAAAAAGGCAGACATGATTATCAGCAAAGGGCAGGGAAACTACGAAACACTCTCCAATGAAGAACGCCCCATATTCTATCTCCTCATGGCCAAGTGCCCGATCATTGCCAGGGACCTTGGTGTTAAGGTGAGAGACACGGTGATCAAATCTTGACGGCTTCGCAAGAAGTCTCTTCAACTTGTCACTTGTAATCAACGATCTCTTTCAACTCTCTACCGCATTTGAAGAGACGAATAACCGTATCGTTTTGTCTACAAGGAAAAGATTTTGTAACGCGTTAATATCCCTTGACATCCCGCTTGCGATCTTTTATGTACATAATTTAACATCCATTTTGGAGAGGACCACGATGAACAAATCCGACCTCGTCGAAACGCTACGCAAGGAAACCAGGCTCACAAAAGCGAAAGCCACAGGCGTTGTTGACCTGTTCTTTCGTGAAATATCTGATGCCCTCACAAAGGGTGACAGGGTGGAGATCCGGGGGTTCTGCAGCATCTATGTGAAAGAATACAAAGAGTACACGGGCAGAAACCCCAAGACTGGTGCTCACAGCCAGGTGCCGCCCAAGAAGCTCCCCTTCTTCAAATGTGGCAATGAGTTGAAAGAAAGAGTTGATCACAGATAGTCGAGTAACCAAACACGGAGGAAAGCGATTATGGGAATGCTCAAGAAAGATCTCCAAGCGGTGACCAAAGAACTCAAGACTCTGGCAAGGAAAACGGAAGCATTGGCTAAGAAGGTTGATAAGCTTGAAAAGACTCAGGCTGCCAAGAAACCGAAAGCTAAAACCAAGGCGAAGGCGAAAAAGGCAGTTGTGAAGAAGAAATCTCCAACAAAGAAGAAAGCTGCCCAGAGGACCACAGCTAAGAAAAAAGTCGCCAAACCGACCGCCACAGATCAGGTACTCCAAGTCATCACAAGGGCCAAGAAAGGTGTTGATGTTCCCGGACTAATGAAAAAAACGGGATTTGATGAGAAGAAGGTCAGGAATATTGTTACCAGGGCGTTCATGCTGAAGAAGATAAAGAGAACTGGAAGGGGAGTTTACATAGGGGGGTAGTAAGTTATTTTTGCGCCGGATGGACTGTGGAAGGTTTACTTAAAAAGATGAACATCGAATGTTGATCGGGCCGAATTGCCATCTCAGCAATTCGGCCCGATCACTATGATTCTTTGCAATTGCCTCTCATTATTTCTTTTCCTTCGTTATGCCAGATAGTGCTCTTAGGACTTTCTCCAGATTTTCCAGTTCCCTCCCGTATTCAGCCCAATTCCCTTGGCGCAAGTAATCTTTGGCTTTACTGTAGTGTTGCAGAGCCAACCCTCCTAGATTAGAAATATCGTGAGTTTGAAAAATAGTTGGGGAAGCCAACTGTTTGGGGAATATTTGCCCACCCAATACACTGCTTAAGGCCTTATCAAGATTTTCCTCCATAATTATGCGATTGCCAAAAGCGACAATAACCCTTTTCAATTC
Source organism: Pseudomonadota bacterium (assembly GCA_015222985.1). GTDB lineage: Bacteria > Desulfobacterota > Desulfobacteria > Desulfobacterales. The sequence continues at coordinate 9,459 of JADFWI010000063.1, forward strand.
CGGTAGGGAAGCGGCCCTCAATTTGTCCTGCTGTGAAGCAACCGGCATACCTCCTCTCCGGGGTTTTGCAGAACTTCTGGGTTGAGGTAATCCTGTTGAGGGCGATTCGCTTTCTTCCTGTATTGCTTCCAGGTAAACCGGTTCCACATAGATAAATGTATCACTGATGGGAATGGCTAAAAGATTGCCCCTGATGACCCTGGAACCTCTCTGGCCCCATAAGCTCAACTCCCGGGAGATCTCCGTTTGCTGATCCACCCTGGCTTCAATCTGCATCGGTCCATAGACAAGTTTTTCCTTGGGTAGTTTGTAGACTAACAGATTCCCGTAACCGGGCAGGTCACTTCTGGCCGCCAGCCAGGCAATCATATTATCCTTCTTGGAAGGGGTGAAAGGGATCATCAGAAGAAACTCCTCCTTTTCCTCTTCGGGCAGTTTCATAATGATATAATAAGGTTGCATTTCTTGTCGGCTATCACCATACAACTCATCAGGGGTTTGCCAGAGATCTTCCTGGTTATAGAAGACCTGGACATCTTCCATGTGATATTTCGTGTATGTATCCGCTTGGATGTCAAAGAGGTCCCTGGGGTACCGGATGTGCTTTTTCAGATCAGCAGGCATTTCATTGAAAGGCTTAAACAGATCAGGGAATATACTCGAATACGTTTTAACAATAGGATCTTTTTCATCAATAATGTAGAAAGCTACATCCCCATTATAAGCATCGATGGTTACCTTGACTGAATTCCGGATGTAGTTTAGTGCCTTATTTCTAAAACGGCCATAAGATCGGTGAGAATAGGGATACATATCAGATGTCGTGTAGGCATCTTGAATCCAATAGATCTTTCCCCCGGAGACAACCAGGTACGGATCACCGTCATAATCGAGAAAGGGGGCAATCAAACGCACCCGCCTGCCAATCCGGCGGTTATACATTATTTTACTCTCTGGGCTCAAGTAAGTGGTAAACAGTATCTGGGGATCCAGGAATTCAACGGCAAACAATAGCCTTCTGAAAAAGGATTTGACAGGCACACCTCCCCTTCCCTGATAGATGGTATAGACATTCTTGTCTCCCTTGGGGTAATCAAATTCCTCGGTCTTCGTCTTTACAAGAACATACTCAGCCGTTTTTTCTCCATAATAGATCTCGGGGCGCTCTATCTCCAGGTCAGGTTCAAAGGAAGGCGGCACGTCTTTGATGAACAGGCGGGGCAGTCCCTCGCTGGTCACTTCATTGACCGGGCTTAAGGCCAATCCGTAGCCATGGGTATAGATGAGGTGTCTATTGACCCAGGTATTTGCCTGGGGAGGAAGTTGATTTACCACCAAC
>JADFWI010000420.1 GCA_015222985.1 Pseudomonadota bacterium
TGGTTCTCATGTTTTACACCTTCATCATATTCTCTAACATCCTGGCCTCGCCGGTTTACGACCATATTAGTGCGAAGTACGAGCAGACCTGCTGCCGACATGCCCGTGAAGGGCAAGCGCCATCTTCTTCAAGGGGAATGTTCACAATAGTGAAAGAAGAACTCAAAAAAGCTGTGCTGATGCTGGTCATCCCCTTGTCTCTTTTATTCATCCCCGTAATTGGCGCTTTCTTGGGCTTTGTGGTTGCCGCGGTTTTTATTGCATGGGATTATGTGGATTTTTCCCTTTCAAGAGACTATCCTCTCCTGAAAGACCGGATAAGGGCCCTGTGGCGCTATAAGTTTTTCTTGGTTGGGTTTGGGTGTCCCCTTCTAATCCCTTTGCTGGGGCTGATGATCCTTCCATTTGCGATTCTGAGTGGAACAAAACTCTATTTTGATAAGATGAAAGGGGGAACCAGTGGTTCCGGAATTCCGATTGATTGAAACCTTATCTGATCTAGAGTCCCTCAGCAAACAACTGGCCAGAGAAGAGGTTTTGGCCGTCGATATTGAGGCAGATTCATTACATCACTATTTTCCAAAGGTATGCCTTATCCAGATATCTACTGATCATTACACCTTTGTGATTGACCCCCTTGCGATACAAACCATGGATGTCTTGCAACCTCTCTTTGCCACGGACGGAATCAAGAAAATATTCCACGGCGCTGATTACGATCTGCGTTCCATTTTCCGCGATTTTGCCATCAGAGTAAACAATGTCTTTGACACCATGGTGGCATCACAATTCATAGGAGAAAAAGAGGTAGGCCTTGCCGCTGTACTCAACAAGCGTTTTGGTATCCATTTAGTCAAAAAGTATCAACGGGCCAACTGGTCAAAGAGACCTCTGAGCCAAGATATGCTTCTCTATGCAGCCCATGACACAGCGCACCTCATTACGCTTTATCGCGAATTAGAACTGCAACTAAAATCCAAAGGAAGGCTAAGTTGGGTGATAGAAGAAGGTGAGCTTCTCTCACTTCAATGCACGCTGGGTATCAAGGCTAATTCGGCTTTCCGGCCGGCCAATGGACAAACTTGTTCTTCCTCACCTCGCCTGTTGAGGGAAACGCCCCTGTTCAATCGGTTCAAAGGAGCAGGCAAGATGCCCCAGAGGGATCTGGCCATCCTTGAAGGACTGCTAGTCTTCCGTGAAGGCAAGGCCATGCAACAAGACAGGCCGCCCTTCAAACTATTTAGGAATCAATTGATAGATGAACTGGTCAAGACAAAACCCACTGAGTATTCAGCCTTAATGAAGACACCTGGGCTCCCGGCCGATTTCATGAGACGCTATGCAAAAGGCGTGTTAGGTGCCATCAAGGGTGGTCTTGCAATGTCTGAGGACCGCTTGCCATCTTATCCCAGAACCCCACGTCCCCCTCGCAACCCGGAAAAACAAGCCCGCTTAAAGCGCCTGAAAAACTGGCGCGACAAAAAGGCAAGAGAACTCGAAATGGAATCAGGTCTGGTCTGCAACAATCTGTTGCTTCATGCGCTCGCGGAAGGCAACCCAAAGGACACAGATGGCCTGAAGGCAATACCTGGCATGAAAATATGGCAAA
>JADFWI010000421.1 GCA_015222985.1 Pseudomonadota bacterium
CGCAAGGCAATGGCCATGGCCATAATTGATTATGCACTACGCAGTAGAGAACTGGGGGAGAGATCTGAATATCCGGCCCAGGACGAAGAATTTGTGCTTTTTCATAGCGACAATATTCAAGCCTCCGGATTTGTTGAACATTTAAAACTTCCGCATTACGTGGATTTTCAAGCCGACCTTGTATTGATGCGCAACCGCCAGGCTGGATTTAATAATGGCAACAAGGATGACGGAGAAATAGAAAATGAAGAAGCAGTTTAAGGAACAAAGTGAAACAGGGAGCGACCTCTCATGTGTCATGGAGGGATATAACTTCGCTTACCTTGATGAGCAGACCAAACGGATGATCCGCCGTACTATTTTAAAGGCTGTGGCCATTCCTGGATACCAGGTGCCTTTCGGAAGCCGGGAAATGCCGCTGCCTTATGGGTGGGGAACGGGCGGCATTCAGGTGACCGCTTCCCTCATCGGTCCGGAGGATACCCTGAAGGTAATTGACCAGGGGGCGGACGATACTACCAATGCGGTGAGTATTCGGCGCTTTTTTTCACGGACGGCAGGGGTCCACACGACTACACGTACCCGGGAGGCAACAATCATACAGACCCGCCATCGCATTCCTGAAGCTCATCTCAGAAATGGTCAGATTATTGTTTATCAAGTCCCTATCCCCGAACCCCTCCGTTTCATTGAGCCCAGGGCCAAAGAGGTTCTCCGGATGCATGCGCTCAAAGAGTATGGCATTATGTTTGTTAAACTCTATGAGGATATATCCAGGTATGGTCGTATTGCAAAAGCATTTGACTATCCCGTATTGGTAAACGACCGATATGTGATGAGCCCATCACCCATACCGAAGTTCGATAACCCCAAGATGGACCGCATGCCTGCATTGCAGATCTTTGGGGCTGGCAGGGAAAAGCGGATTTACGCAGTTCCTCCATATACAAAGGTCAAAAGCCTTGATTTTGAAGACTATCCATTTGAGGTGGAACGCTGGTCCCAATGTTGCGCCCTGTGCGGTTCGGATCACAGCTATCTTGATGAAATCATCACCGATGACCAGGGATCGAGAATGTACGTCTGTTCAGATACTGACTATTGCAGTCAGCGGCTTGCTGGGAGAGACAGGGATTTCCAGCGAGGTTTTAAAGGCAAAATACCTGCTTCGAGTGCCATAGGAACAAAGAAATGTGCATGAAAGACTCAGATCATATCCCTTTGCTCAAGGTTAAATCCATAAGCAAGTATTACGGGCGCAGAATCGGGTGCCATGGTATTGGTTTCGAACTGTGGCCGGGAGAGGTTCTCGGCATTGTCGGGGAGTCCGGATCAGGAAAAACAACCCTATTGAATTGTATTTCAGGTCAACTGGAACCTTCTGAAGGTGCTGTCTGGTATGCAAGCAATGGCGGAGTGATCGATATGTGTAAGGCTCCTGAGCCCCAAAGAAGATTGGTTATGCGAACCGAAATGGGAACGGTGTATCAAAATCCCAGGGACGGGCTCAGGATGCACGTAAGCGCCGGGGGGAATATTGGCGAACGCCTCATGGCCAATGGGCTGCGTCACTATGGTCAGGTCCGCCGCAAGGCGCTGAACTGGCTTGAAAAGGTAGAGATAGATCAGGAACGGATTGATGATACACCCGACACATTTTCCGGCGGTATGCAGCAGCGGCTTCAAATTGCCCGCAACCTGGTAACCGGACCCCGCATTATCTTTATGGACGAGCCAACAAGCGGCCTGGATGTTTCCGTGCAGGCACGGCTTCTGGACTTGCTCAGAGGTCTTGTAACCGAACTGGATCTGTCAATGGTGATGGTCACCCATGATTTGGCCGTGACACGCCTTCTCGCACATCGTCTTATTGTAATGAAAGACGGCGAAGCTGTGGAATCAGGACTAACGGATCAGGTCCTTGACGATCCTCAGCATCCTTACACACAACTTCTGGTTTCTTCTATCCTGCAACCATAACCCAGACGAGGCAGAACTAAAAACCCTGATTTACCGCTGAGACACAAAGGACGCAGAGATGAAATGGATGATAGACGTAGATAACCTCAATAAGAATTTTTTTCTTCACACGCAGGGAGAAGCGAAAATTCCTGTATTTAGAGATTTTCGCCTGAAGCTCAAGCATGATGAGAGCGTTGCACTGGTTGGCCCATCGGGTGTGGGAAAAAGCACGCTTCTGCGTCTTCTTTATGGCAACTATAAGATCGGCTCCGGAAAAATCTTGGTACGTCACAATGGCGACGTTTTGAATATGGCCGGCGCTGATCCCCATATGATACTTCATATCCGGAAGTGGACCATGGGTTATGTAAGTCAGTTCCTGCGGGTTATTCCCAGGGTGCCGGCCATCCAGGTTGTCATGGAGCCCCTGAAGGTGAGGGGTGTATCAGAAAAGGAGGCCCGCCCCCGTGCAGAGGTACTTCTGACTCGCTTGCGCATACCGAAACGCCTCTGGTCTTTGTCTCCCACAACATTTTCCGGTGGAGAACAGCAGAGAATCAATATTGCCAGGGGATTTATTGCAACATATCCGGTGATGCTTCTTGATGAACCGACCGCCAGCCTTGATCCGGTTAACAGCCGAACTGTGGTTGAAATCATAAAAGAAGCCCTAAGCCAGGGCACATCAGTTATAGGGATTTTCCATGATGAGGATATAAGAAACAGTCTTGCATCAAGACGCGTGGAGATTCAGCCCATTAACAATCATAACTGCTCCAAATAATTCACTCCAGCAGATTAGACGCTGCCATTTTTTACAAAAAAATAACCCTCGCCTTATAAAAACCCTAAAAGACCCTGAGGCCGGATGGCAGATTCTATCTGTTTTGGGGAAGAATAAAGACAAAGTTGGAACCATGATCTGTGGCCTCGTACCAAATACGGCCGCCTTCCTTATGGATTATTTCCTTCACTAAAAACAATCCAAG
>JADFWI010000422.1 GCA_015222985.1 Pseudomonadota bacterium
ACGGAAGAGGTGCTCACCGTGTATGTGGACCAGCAGGGAAGGGCGTTTCTTGGGACCGAGGAGGTGTCTCTGGCCAGGCTCTTTGACCGGCTTAAGGAGAAGATTGGTTCCCGTGAGGACAAGCTGGTTGTGATCAGGGCGGACCGAGCCGTGATTTTGAATAAAGCCGTAAAGGTGATGGATATTGCCAAAGCAGCAGGGGCCGAAAGGCTTTGTCTAGCGACGGAGAAGGAATTTTAGAAATCATGTCAATCCTGTCATCCTGTCGAAAAAATCTGTGAAATCTGTGTCTAAGAGTAGGCCCAACTGGCTTCTTCGCGGTCTAGTGGGGGTCTCGTTTTGCATACACCTGGTTATCTTTATGCACGTTGCCGGGATTTACGAGTCCAATGCGTTGAACTACATCGAACTGACCATGCATAATATTTCCAAGCCGACTGCACGGGCCATTCCCAGACCACGTCACAGGCCCAAGACGCTTCAGCCGCAGGACGTGAAACGGCTGAAGGTGACACAGCGCCGAATGCCTCGCTTTAAACCCATAAAGAGAGAGCCTGCTGAAAAAGACCTTCCTGACAGCCTTGTGGAGGGAATCAGCATGCCGGAGATCCCTGCTGCCCCAGGTCTTCAAATCGCTGACTGGAGCCCAGGGGCGCTCGTGGACGATGTCTCTGGCGATTACGTGACTGCCCATAGCTATCTGGAGATGGTGAGGCTCAAGATAGAAAGACACAAGAAGTATCCGGACATCGCCAGGGTGAGGAACGTAGAGGGACGTGTCGTCATTCGCTTTGTAATTACACCTGATGGAGATATCCGGGAGGTGGAGATCGCGAAACGTTCCAGAAACAAGGCATTGGACTTAGCGGCTGTGAGGGCCGTGCAGGATGCTGCTCCCTTTCCAAAGCCGCCTGGGCGTTTGTTTCACGGAGAGATTCCTCTGGAGCTCACGATCGTCTTTGAGCTGACATGAAGATCACCAGGGAACTCAGTTGATGGCGTAATACCTAGGATAAAATGCTCAAGGTTCGTTTCTTGCGTTGACAGATGCCCAGGGGCCATGTAAGTTATATGTAGATTCAGCTTGCAACAAGAAGTTGCAGTAGTAATCGCAGACTCTTCTAAAAGCACAAAAGAATAAAGCCACGAAGGTCATCATCTGAGAATAGATGAGACGCTCTCGTGGCTTTTTTTGTGAGGAGAAAAAGGCAAAGGAGGTGATGTGGAAAAACGTCGATTAAGGGATCAGAGATGAAAAAGGGTAGGGGAAAGCAGCAGGCACCGGCCAGGAACCTGAAGCTGCCTTCCCCGTGAAGCCCCCTCGGGGTGAGGGATGCCTCGGATATTTTCATACTACCGAATCATCCCGCTGTCAAACAGATGCCAGCCAATCCACTGGTTGCCTGCCCCGAGGCCAATTTCCAACAAAATCTTCGTTCCATATTTAGAACATAGCAATCAACAAAGGAGGAAAAGCGGATGAATAAATTAAGGAACGAAAGGAAGCGACACATTTTTCCTTTGGTAATACTGATGATTGCCATATCGTGGATAACCCCCGTTTTTGCCCAGGAACCAATATCTGAACTCGAAACAGAGGCTGAACGAAGCAAGGTCTACATGAAAATCGGGACGATAATGGTGTCCGAAGAAGCTGGATACCTGACCACCGCGGACGCTCCAGGCTCTGTTGACGTGATTGGCTCCGAGCAACTGGAAAATGAAAACGTGGACTTTTCTATGCAGGCGCTCAAGAAAGTTCCTGGCGTTTTTTACCAGGACTGGAACCAGGGCGTCATCCACGGCAGCGTCAGCATAAGGGGCTTTGACCCCAATACAGACACGGCCGTCCGCCTCAACGTGGACGGCATCCCCAACAATCTGGCAAGCGGCTATATGGACATGCGGCCCTTTTTCCCTTTTGAGATTGACAGGATAGAGCTCGTAAAAGGGACATTCGACCCCCGATACGGCCTGAATTATGTCGGGGGTAACGTTAATGTGTTCACCAAAAAGGGGGGCAATTACACGCAGGTGAAGCTCTTAGGCGGAAGTTTTGACACCTATGAGGGAGACGCCGTTGTGGCGCGCGAAGAGGATGGTTTTTCTCAGAACTATTTCGTGAGTTATCGTAGGACGGACGGATACAGGGATCACTCCGACGTGAACAAGGGAGCGGTGTCTGGCAAATGGTTTTACACCACCAGCGATAATAAACTAAGCGTGGGGGGAATCGCCAGGCTTTTTGATATGGATGCAAACGCCCCGGGCTATCTGACCAAGGAAGAGTTTAAAGCCGATCCTCAACAAATGCAGTCCTTCTCCCGCACCGACGGCGGCGAGCAGGAAAACAAGCAGGCAAGCTTGCACTTAGATTACAGCTTCTCCGACGAACTTCTTTGGTCCTTCAAAGTCTATACGCAGGATCTTGAACGTTCCCGCTGGGTCAAATTCAGCGCAGCGGGAAACCAGCAGGAGCGGCGTACGGAAGAGACCCAGTCGGGTGCCATTTCCACACTCACTTATGAAACCAGCGATTGGGGCGTCGAACACCTGAGACTTGTTTGGGGCTTGGACTACCAGTATCAGGATGATCTTTACCAGCGTTACACGACGGCAGATCGCGTACGGCAAGGGGACCCCTGGCGACACTGGGACTACAGCCAGTGGTTCTGGGGGAGCTATTTACAGGCGGACGCCAAAGTTTTGCCCTGGCTCAGGCTCATGGGCGCGTTACGTGTGGACTACCTTGACGGAGAATTTGACGACAAGGCCAACAACACCAAAAGCGACATGATAGACTACGGCGGCATCTGGCAGCCCAAGTTCGGCACAGTTATAACACCTTATGAGGGTTACAATCTCTTTGCCAACTATGGTCGCACCTTCCAAGTGGGCTGGAACAGCAGGTTCGACGAGGCTGCCGACACAGATTATTCCAAAAACGACGGCTGGGAAGCAGGCATCAAGGCATCGCCCGTAAACTGGCTCGCCGCACGTGTAGCCTACTGGCAGCAGACCCGCTCGGATGAGGTTGTGACAAATATGCAGGGAGACTCGGAAAACCTGGGCGAAACCGAAAGAGAGGGCTGGGATTTGGAACTCAACCTAAAACCTCATGAGTGGGTGACCATTTGGGGTTCTTACTCGTATGTGGATGCGGAATTTTCCGACCCCGGGCCCAGAAACCCGGAGAGAAAGGGGAAGGACCTGAAAAATATCCCTAATTACACAGCCAAGCTGGGACTTGATTTCGACCACCCTTCAGGGTTCTCCGGGCATATTTGGTTGGAGTCCCAGGACGACTACTACGTCGACTACTTGAACGAACTTCCCAAGGTTGGGGATTATAACGTGGTCAACCTCGACCTGAAGTACGGACTACCCGCGTTCACTTTAGGTTTCCAGATTCGGAACCTCTTTGACGAAGATTACGCAGGGTTTGTGTGGAGACAAACATGGGGAACACCTGAGACCTGGTATTCCCCTGGCGACGAGCGTGGCTTCTACGCATATGCAACTATCGACTTTTGAAAATGTATTATAGGGGGCCGGGCCAAATTGCACCCGGCTCCTCCTCAAGTTATATAGTTCAGGACTCTGTCTGAGCCGTATGAACAAATTTCAAAACAAATGATCGTGATGGAGGAATCTAACGATGGACAGGAGTGTTTTGCTAAGCGTCTTTATTTGTCTTGCCATATTCGCTGGGGCAGGTTCCGTTTTGGCCCACGACATGTGGCTGCAGGAATCAAAGGAAGGGTTCGATATTGCTCTTGGGCACAAAGGTCAGACCGACCCCTATAAACCGGAAAGGGTCAAAGAGGTCGTTGGATACACTAAAAACGGCTGGCCAGTCCAACTTGACATTGAGCGAAAGAAGGACGGATGCGGGGTTATGCCGGACGAGGGCTTTTACGCAATCTGCGCCTCACTGGACAACCGCTACTGGCTGAAGACGACAGACGGCTGGAAGAACCACCGCCAACGGAAAGGCCTGGAAATCTTGAAAGAGGGCCATTCCTACAAGTTGACGAAACACGTCGTGAAGTGGTGTGATTTTCTCGCAAAGCCTTTGGGACAGCGCTTCGAGATTGTTCCCTTGCACGACCACACCAGATTGAAGGAAGGAGACCGCCTGCCGGTGAAGATCTTTTTTGAGGGAAAACCGGCTTCCGGGGCAAGGCTGGCAAAAACAAGCAGTATGGGGCATACCCATGATCTGGAAAGCGTTCAGGGTGAGGGCCCTTTCATGGTGTACATTGGTGCACCTGGTTTGCAATTAGTCAACGCCAAATTCGAGCTACCGGTGCAGGGCCGACAGGTTGTTTGGTTTGCGGCTTCTCTCACATTCCGCACCACAAAGTGAGGGTTACGTTTGTTGGTAATAAGGCATAGCAAAATGATGAAATACAGATGGTCAACCATCTTTTTTCTAGCTGTGACTTTTTTGCCATTCCCGTCGCTATACGCTCACGGTGTGAGTGGAAAAATAGATGCCGGAGGTGTGGTGGTCACCGGCCAATACGACACCGGTGAACCGATGAGTTACGCGAAGGTAAAGATCTCTGCCCCTGGGGCAAGATTAACGTTCCAGTCGGGCAGGACAGATAGAAACGGTCGGTTCTGTTTTTTTCCTGATGCCGCTGGCGAGTGGAATGTCGTGGTAGACGACGAGATGGGGCATCGGCTCGAGGTCAATGTGCCAGTCAATGAGCAGATTGTGTGGCAAGAAAAGGAGCAGTCTGGGGAAACAAGCACAAGCACTCTCTCCAGATACCAAAAGGCTTTGATGGGGGTTTGCATCATTTTTGGAGTTTCTGGGATTTTCTTTTGGTGGAGGGGGAAGAAAGGCAGAGTGGTATCATGAACAAGGCGTGGTCAGAGCCGTTTCCTACCTCAGCGGGCAGGGATAGCAGGAGAAAGCGTGTCACTTTAGTTGGTTATGAGCGTGAACCGGTGCCCGCGAAGGAGGCCTTCTGTACTGAAGCCTTCATCAGTATCTGTAGTTGTACATGTGTCCAACCGTAAAGGTTTTCCACATCGTTGACTTCTGGGGTCAAAAAGACTACAATAAAATTCAAGCGCATCAAGGAGGGATACGAATGCAATTTACTGTCAGAATGCCGAACGAATATGGCGAGAAAATTGCCATGCTGGCAGATAAGATGGGCCTGAAGAAGTCCGATATTGCTCGATTGGCATTGAAACAATTTGTAGAAGAAAATCTTGATAGGGATCAGAGTACGCCTTTCCAGAAAGTCAAGCATCTTCTTGGCAGTGCGGAAAGTGGCATCAAGGATCTCGGGCAACGTCACAGGTACCATCTTATCAAAAAGATCAAGAAAGCCTCAATATAGAGACCTCCCCATGGATTTTGCAGATGCCACCCTTGTCGTTCTTGCTAACGACCTCGGAATTGATCATATCGTGACCTTTGACAGGAAAGACTTCGGTACTTACCGCATAGGCAAGAAACGCCCTTTCACTATCGTGCCGTAATCTTGAATGATTCGGCAGGTTGCAATCTAGTGGCCGTAATGTGCTTGCAGCGCCTTTTTGAGTTCACTTGGAACTGATTCCAAGGAGAGAAAAAGGTGATCTATCTCGTGACCCGCAGAGTGTATTGACCGGCCGAGTCTTCCCAGCTTGGACTTCTCTTCTTCAGTGAGAGATGAGGAGGCAAACAGGGTGTTGATTTTTTCTAGAGCCTTGAAAATGTAGTCCGTAACATCCGTGAAGTCCTCAAGAACAAGTTCGTTTTTCTCTACCATGTGAGTTTTCTCCTTTTTCATTCTACGAACCTTCCATCATCCGTTGATGATGAAAGCTTGCGTACGTTTTCCTCAAGCCATCCTGTTTTCTCTACTTCTCTTATGTCGAATTTCGGCACATACGGCTTGATATCCAAAAGGGGCGTTCCATCCACGATATCTACATCTTGAATGTGCAGTATGTTGTCTTCAATCCTGAGAAGACGCACCACCGAGATCCCTATGGGGTTCGGCCTGCTCGGGCCTCGCATTGCAAAGACCCCGCGTGCCTTGCAATCCATGAATGGCTTCGCTTTTAAGGAGGCCTTTTTGGATAAGTGGAAGTGGTATATCAATAGAACGTGAGAAAATCCTTCAAGATCTTCTAGGCCCTCGGCATATTCCGGGAACACCTCAACCCTTCCATCGATACCCTTGGCGCCTGTGGGTTGAATAGGTGTTCCCTTGGGTTCTTTGAATGGAGAATAAATTGTTCCAATTGGCTTGTATTTTATTTCATGCATAATGAAGTCTCTTTGGGGAAAATCATGCCACAATACGAAGCAGGTCAAGCCGATAGATCGGAGAGATCCGCAGAGTCGTTTCAGGCAAAAACCGTCTTTCAAACAGATGCTGTTTGATGATCTGGGCCGCTTTTCGCAGGGCCTTGCGCAACTCTTTAGAGATGCCAAGGCCTGACACTTCCTTAGCCTCCAACCATAAAAATAACATATCGCCTGGCAGGCCTCCAGCAATTTCGGCCCTGGCTAAAGCATTGACAAGGGATTCGATTGAATGAGAGGTAAACGCGAACCAGCCAATGTTGCGTTGGAAGGTCTCGCGGTCCCAGCAATAGATATGTCCGGCCGGCCCTCCCAAGCACACTGCTCCCACAATGACGGCAAAGTCAATCTTGTATAGCCACAGATCTGCATCCCTGGGGTCGTGACCCAGGTAGGCGAGATCGATTGCCTCGCCCAGACATTCCTGCGACAGGGCATCCACGATATAACAACCGATACCGAAGTCACCCTCGCAAACATTGCCCAGGCCGATAATCGAAGCCTTTTTCACTGTCGGGGAAGATTCATCCATAACTTCAGCGATGTCAATGTCAATTGGATCTGCCTGGCCATATCCTGCCAGATCGGCAAAGGCCGGGTTTGCGCCCAGGATAGGGTCGGCAGTTCCGCTCGTTCAAGCAAAAAAACAAAAAAGCCACAAGTTAGCTCTTTCTCTTCAGAGAAAGATGGCCTTCGTGGCTTCAGTTCCGACAAATGCGTATAAAAATCCGGCCTACATCGTAACAGGCTTCATGCCTGATCAATATTGACGGCTTCGTAAAAAGTCCATCTGCGGCGTTGCGCTTCATCCCCGCCTTGTTAAATTCTCGCTATGCGAGACGGCGGAGCCGATTTAACAGGGTAAATCATTGCGATCCGCCTCAGGCGGACCTCATTCCTCAAGGTTGCGCCTGACGGCTTAGGAAGAGGCGCGCGCCTTGCATCTGGAGCTTCTTACTGTGCCCTCTGTTTGCGGACTTTTTACGAGTCCATCAATATTGATATATTATTTAACAGATTTATCCATTCCTGTCAACCATTCAAAGGTCATCCACACGGCATCGTCAAACTCCATCGAGGTTCATAAATCTGGAGAAAGAGTTTGCATTCTCCATTCATTTGCAGTAAATATTAAGTTTCTGGCAACTCAGGGTGAGGCCAGCATTTTTTAGTGTGTTCTGTGGAGGACCATGAAATGGCAAGAGTCTGTGAAATATGTGGAAAGAAACCAATGACCGGCAACAACGTTAGCCATGCCCACAACCTGACCAAGCGACGTTTTTACCCGAATTTGCAACAGGTTCGTGCTGTCCGCAATGGGCGAGTCAAGCGAATCAAGGTATGTACAAGGTGCATACGGTC
>JADFWI010000423.1 GCA_015222985.1 Pseudomonadota bacterium
AGCACGATATTCGGATTTGCGGCTGACGCCTTGAGAACAGTACGGATTTTGAGACTCCCATAACCGTCCAATATTAGCAATTTGGCACCAACTTTGACGTTACCGTGGTGCTGGGGGAAACGGTGTTGACTATGTTGAATTAGTATGATGTGAGTATTTTCGTAAGGCGGGACTCGAAATGAAGAGTTGAAGACACTCTTTACGAATGCATCAGCTTTGGTACGAGAAATCTCCATGACGACGTTCAGACTTTTTACAAGCAACAGGTTGGAAATCCTGGTTGAGGCTTTGGCAGAGGTTTTGAGGACACCTCTGGCATCACCCCTGGACCAAGAAATCATTGTTGTTCAGAGTCAAGGCATGGAGCGCTGGGTCTCCACGGAACTTGCCCTGCGGCATGGTATCTGCGCAAACTGCAGGTTTGCCTTTCCCAATGCCTTTGTCTACGAAACATTCCGCAAAGTCCTGCCTGATCTTCCCGAACGATCCCGTTTTGATCCCAAGGTAATGACCTGGAATATTATGAAACTGCTTCCATCCTGCATCACAAGGCCGGGCTTTGAGAGCCTCAGGATCTATCTGGGAGATGCCGGCGGGCATCTCAAGCGTTTCCAGCTTTCTGAGCGTATTGCCGATACCTTTGATCAGTACCTGCTTTTTCGTCCGGAAATGATTCTCCGGTGGGAAAAAAACAAGGAAGAACACTGGCAGTCCGAGCTCTGGAGAGAATTGGTTAAAGGAGATGAAAAGGGCCATCGTGCTCGACTCGGAAAGGCTTTTCTCGAAGCGGTCGCAAAATCCCGCACTGAGACAAAGGATCTTCCCGAAAGAGTCTCTGTTTTCGGGATTTCCGCTCTTCCCCGGTTTCACATGCAGGTCCTTGCCGGCATATCACGCCTGACCCAGGTGAACCTTTTTCTTATGAATCCCTGCAGGGAGTATTGGGGTGATATCCTCTCTGATTGGGAGATGAAAAGGACGATAGATAGAGACCGCACTAAAGACTCTGCCGTAGAAGATCTCCATCTAGAAAAAGGAAACAACCTCCTGGCATCCATGGGGACGCTGGGCAGGGATTTTTTTGATTTAGTAAGCGAGTTCAACTGCGCGGAAGTTCCGTCCTTTCAGGAGCCTGGCGAGGATACCCTTCTTTCGTGCCTTCAATCCGACATTGTGAATCTCCGGGACAGGGGTCAAGGATCAGACAGGAGAAAAATTATTCAGCAAGATGACACTTCAATTCAGATCCATTCGTGCCACAGTCCCATGCGTGAAATAGAGGTGCTGTACGACAGACTTCTCGAGATGTTTGAAAAGGATCCCGGCCTGTTGCCCAAGGATATTTTGGTAATGACACCGGATATTGAAACGTATGCCCCCTATGTCCAGTCCGTGTTTGACGTACCGGCTGATGACTCCAAGAGGATTCCTTTTAGCATTGCAGATCGAAGTGTCAGAAAAGAGAGCCAGATTATCCATACATATCTTGCAATTCTGGACCTTTTCGGCAGCCGTTTTGGCGCCTCGCAGGTTCTTGCCATTCTGGAATCGCAGGCAGTGCAGCGAAGATTCGGTTTGTCGGAGGCAGATCTTGATCTTATTCGCAGATGGGTGGAGGGCACTCGGATAAGATGGGGAATCGACGGTGAAAGCCGCAGCAAATTTGGCCTGCCGGCCTTGCCGGAAAACACGTGGAAGGCCGGCCTGGAAAGGCTCCTCCTGGGCTATGCCATGTCCGGGCAGGGCGAAAAGATGTTCGGCAGTCTCCTTCCATACGATGATATTGAGGGTAGTGAAGCCCTGGTATTAGGGAAGTTCCTTGAATTTTCCGACGAGCTTTTCACTTATGTCACTTCTCTGGATCGGCCACGCACGCTGGATCAGTGGTCCAAGGCCCTGACAGGGCTCCTTGAACGATTCTTTTTGGCGGATGAAGATTCAGAGAGTGAAATGCAAATCATACGTCACACGCTCCGGGATCTGGGTGACATGTCCGCCTCTGAGCGGTCAGGTTTCGATGAAGAGATTGATATCGATGTCATGAGGTGGCATTTGGGTAATCGCCTTGAAAAGGAAGGCTTCGGGTTCGGTTTCATTGCCGGTGGCGTTACCTTTTGCGCTATGTTGCCCATGCGAAGCATTCCCTTCAAGATCATCTGTCTTGTAGGAATGAACGGAGAGGCCTATCCGAGGCAGTCCAAACCACTGGGTTTTGACCTTATAGCCCAAAATCCAAAACCGGGGGACCGCTCGCGCCGGCATGACGACAGATATCTCTTTCTGGAAGCAATGCTGTCGGCAAGGGAAAAACTATATATCAGCTATGTAGGGCAAAGCATCCAGGACAACAGTCTTATTCCTCCATCCGTTCTGGTTAGCGAACTCATGGACTACATCGACCAGGGCTTTGAGGTGCCAGGGAAAAAAATCCTGGACCGGATTGTCACCAGGCATCGCCTGCAGGCATTCAGTCCGGAGTATTTCAAGAAGAATGAAAAACTGTTCAGCTATTCCGAGGTTAACCTCCGGGCGGCCCGGTGTATCCTGGAAGCCCGGGAGGCTCCTGTACCGTTTATTTCCAAAGGCCTGTCTGATCCGGAGGAGGAATGGAAAACGATTGATCTGGAGCAGTTGTGCAGGTTTTTTGGCAACCCGGCAAAGTTCTTGCTGAACAGACGACTCGGGATTCATCTAGAGGAAAGGGCCTCGATCCTGGAGGAGAGGGAGTCTTTTGACATCAAGGGCCTGGAAAGATATCTGCTTGAGCAGAACCTGGTGGAACAGGAGTTCTCGGGACGCAGCCTCAAGGAATTTTTGCCAATGACAAAGGCCTCCGGGCGGCTCCCGCACGGAACCGTGGGAGAATGCGCATACGACAACCTGAGCAAGGGGGTTAAAGCTTTCGTGCGAAAAACCGAGCCTTACATGCGGGGAGCAAAACTTGAGCCCCTGGAAGTAGATCTTGGCATATCAGGTTTCAAGGTGATCGGGAGAATCGATACCGTCTACCGGGAAAAGTTGATGCAATACCGCTATGCAAGAGTAAAGCCCGGAGATCGTCTCAAGGTGTGGATTCATCACCTGGCGCTTAATAGCCTCAAGGATGCTGACTATCCTCGGACCAGCATGCTGACGGGCTTGCGCCCCAAGGGTCGGGAATCCGAGTGGGCGGCCTGGGAATATTTGCCGGTGGAAGAGAGCGAAGAGATCCTGGCCGAACTCCTGGAGCATTACTGGCAAGGGCTAGTTAAGCCTGTGCACTTTTTCCCGAGGTCTTCCTGGACATACGCTCAGATGTTGTTGGAGAGGGGCAAATCCGATGAGGATGCCTTGGATAGCGCCCGCATGACTTGGACGGGAAACGACTACAACCCTGGTGAGTGCGAAGATTTCTATTATCAATTATGTTTCGGAAACGCCGATCCGATTGATTCGGAATTTCAGCACATGGCAGAAGAAGTGTTCGGCCCGCTGATCGAGCACCAGAGGGAAGTTGATTGAAAGCAATAGACCCTAACGTTGCAAAAGCCGAGGGTGCTGCAGATGCAAGGCGTCAAGGGTGAGGCTGTAGTCGTTTACGCCGATCCCTTGACAACGCAGCAGATGCTGTATCATCGGCT
>JADFWI010000424.1 GCA_015222985.1 Pseudomonadota bacterium
AAAGGCATCAGCAAAGGTGTTGAACACGCCTCCCCAGTAGTACGGGAGCGCTCCGAAAAGCCCGGCGGCCGTCCACCCAATGGCCACCACTCCCATCCCCTCCCGATGGCTCATCATCTCATCCTTGGCGTTTCTGAAAACAAAATAGAGCACCGCGCCGCTTCCAAGCGTAACCGCTATCGACTTGAAAAGCGGACCAACGCTTTCGTCCTGATAGAAGAGGCCAAAAAGGAGGGGAAAGACCATGGTCAATCCGAGAAAAATGGTCAAGATCCCGACTAGATGGAGCGTGTAGCGGATGCGCATTTAGAAATACTCCAGCTTGACCATGAGGGCCTTTTCGACCTGAGGGATACCCTGGCGGGTAGAAAGGATAATGATTCGATCCTCCGGCAGGATGACGCTATCTCCTGTGGGGATGATCACTTCGTCCTCACGTATGATAGCCACAACCAACGCGCCTTGGGGGAAGGAGATCTTCTCGAGGGGTTTTCCGACAATATCAGAGGTTTCTAGGGCAATAGCTTCCAGGACCTCTGCTTCTTCCCCTTTGAGGGCCATGGCAGACAACACTTTGCCCCGGCGAACATATTGTAATATCGTATTGATTGCCGCAAGACGTGGGCTAACAACGTGTTCAAGACCGATGGCAGAAACCAGGGGAAAGTAGCCGAACTTACTAATGCGAGTCACGGTCTTATGCGCGCCCATCCGTTTGGCAAGAAGGGATGTAAGAATGTTGGTTTCTTCGTCTCCGGTGAGGGTTATCACCACGTCCATATCCTGGATGTTTTCCTCTCGAAGGAGTTCTTGGTCGGAGCCATCCCCCTGCAGGACTACAACTTTGTCAAGGTGTTCTGCCAGGTCCCGGCAACGATCCGCATCTTTTTCAATCAGCTTGGTATGTATGGAGTGTTTTTCAAGGGCCTTGGCAGTTTTGAGACCCAGATTGCCGCCTCCAACAAGGAGCACACGGTTAAAGGGTTCAGCCCGCTTGCCAAAAATCTTTAGGGCAGCCTTGAGTCCTTTTTCCTCTGAAACAAAGTAGACCAGATCCCCCTCCAGGATTTCGTCTTCCCCGGAAGGAATAATAAGTTCCTCATTCCTGATAATCGCTGCTACAAGGATTTTTTTCTGGCCGGCCTTGTTCCGGAAATCTATCAGCTTGGTGCCGGCCACCGGGCTATTTCCATCCAGGCGTACGCCAATAAACTTGATGCGACCGTCGGCAAATTCTCCCACATCCACAGCGCCGGGAACCCGAAGCAGCCTCTCAACCGTCTTGACCGCCTCGGCTTCTGGATTTATCATTACATCAATGCGATAGGGATCCTTGCTCAGGACGTCCTGGTGCATGAGATAATCTTCGCCTCTGATGCGGGCCAGTTTCATAGTAGCAGGAGATAGAACATTGGCAAAAAGGGAGGCGACCAGATTGGTCTCGTCGCTGTCAGTAACAGCCAGCATGATGTCGGCCCCTTTTATTCCTGCCTGCTCAAGGATGGCCGGACTACTCCCGCAACCCTGGACCGCCTGCACATCCAGGCTTTCAAAAACCCGGCGCAAAGCTCCCGCATCGTTGTCGATGACCACAACTTCCTTGTTTTCAAGGGCAAGACGGCTAGCAATGTGGAAGCCAACCTCACCCGCGCCAACAATGACAATTTTCAATGTAATCACTCCCAGCTAAGTTAATCCGTAGGCGTTCAAGAGCCAAGTCCAGTCCATTATGCGATCATCCTCGGGCAGGGCCATTACTGATCCCCGAACTGTCACATTCGTTTGATGGGACGAGGCTGATTTGGCGGGTTGTCTTTTCAACAGGATTGATAAGCGGAATTTCCGCGCCCTCCCTTTTTGTAATACCCACTTCAGTGAATTTTCGTGCCGAGGCCAAGACTCTCCGTTCAAAAGAGCCGATGACCTGGTTATACGTTGATACACACCTCTGAACGTCTCGACCCAGCCTGTCCAGGTGTTCTGTCATTGTGTTGATTCTCTCGTAGAGCTCCTTGCCCAGGTTGCTAATGACTTCGGCGTTCTTGGCCATGGTTTCTTGTCGCCACCCAAAGGCCACGGCTTTGAGAAGAGAAATGAGGGTTGTTGGAGTGGCCAATATGACACCCTTATCCACACCTTCTTCGATGAGGCCGGGATTCTGTTCTAAGGCTGAGCTGAAGAAATTCTCTCCGGGTATGAAGAGGACCACAAATTCAGGGGTCGGCTGAAACTGTTCCCAGTAGCTCTTTTGCGAGAGTTTATTCATATGGGCCTGGATCTGTTTGGAATGGAGGACCAACTTGCTTGCCCTTTCTTCCTCTGTTTCAGCTTCCAGGGCTTCCAGATAGGCAAGAAGCGGGGCCTTGGCATCCACTACAATCTGTCTCTCATTGGGGAGCCTCACAATCATATCAGGTCGCAAGCGACCTTGCTCGGTATCTCTGGTCTCTTGTTCAAAGAAATCACAGTATCTCAGCATACCTGCCAGTTCGGCAACTCTCCTTAAAGTAATTTCCCCCCACCTTCCACGCACCTGAGGGGTTCTGAGCGCCTTGACCAGATTCGCGGTTTCCTTATGCAGGAGCTGCTGAGTTGTCATAAGCGACCGAACCTGTTCTGTGAGGCCGCCATAGGCTTCCTGTCGAACCCTTTCCATATCCTGGACTTGCCTGTCATATTTTTCCAGCGATTCCTTAATGGGTTCGACAACCCGCTTCACCTCTTCCTGACGCAGTTCCAAATCGGCCCTGGCTGCCTCCTGGTACCTGGCAAGGGTCGCCGTTGCCAGGTCAAGAAAAGATTCCTGGCTGTTTTTCAATGCTGTGGCAGAGATAGCCTGGAAGGTATCTGTGAGCTTTTGCTTTGCTTTCTCAAGCAATTGTAGCTTTTCTTCAGTTGCCAGTCGTTCTTTTTCTATGATGATTTCCAGTTTGGCCTGTTTCTCTCTCAGTTCCGTGATGTTTACTGTAAGATCTTTGACCTCGCCCGTCTTTTTTTCAAGCGCCTGTTGCACATGGCCCATCTGTTCAAGCTTGGCCTTGGCAGCAGAGCGCTCTTCAGAAATCTTTAGCATGTTGGCTTCAGCGTGGCTCAACTCTTCTTGCAAATGAGCAATCCTGCCGCTTTTTTCTTGGAGTTCTTTCTCTTTGCTCCGGACGGCCTCCTCCAATCGTGCAATTTCAGCGCTGTTCTGAGCAAGGACCCTTGACGCCTTTACACTGATTCTTGACCTTGTCACCAGCCATGCAATCAGGCCACCAAAAACGCCGCCAAGAACAAATATTAGGATATAATTAAGATAATCCACGGAGGGCATTGTCTAACCTGCTCACTCTTGAGCTTGTGCTCACACACTGATCCCGAGTGAGTCATACAATCTCTCAAAATTGACCTTTTCCTCGATGAGGGTGATGCCGCAATAGACTTTTTCTTTTTCCCTCAGGCGAAGCTTGCCGGAGAGTTCCTCGACCTTTTTTGCCACTGAATAAGTGTCACCTCGAACCACAACAATGGGTATGCCCTTCAACTCGGCTCTGGCAACCACAATTTCATTGGGATAAAGATTGCCTGTGAGGATAAGGCACTGCGTCATGGCCTCAACGGCTGCCAGTTGTATATCGGCCCGATCGCCGCCCACAATCACCGCATTATTTCTGGTTTTCCTGATATATTCAAGGGCACGATCAACTTGCATCCCTCCGATCAGAAAGTGCTCGATCAGGCCATCCAGTTTATTGTGGCAGCAAAGTACATCCCCCGCAAGGGTTTCCGCTATATCTCCAATCATCACTGAGCCAAGGACAGCATCCTCGGGAAGTATGCCAAAGACCGGGATTCCTTTCCGTTCAAGGAAGGGCACAATCAAGTCCTGGATCTTGTCTAAGTAGCCTGCGTGTACTCTGTTTATGATAGCTCCCAAGAGACGTTCCTCCACGACCCCCTGGGCATTCAAGACCGCATCCAAATAGAATTCCTTATCATAGTAATCCACCAAAAGGACACGGGCCTTGAGTCTTTCGATAATGTGATATCCTGATATGTCAAAAGCCATTCCTGACTCAAGCTTGCCTGCACCTCCAATGATCACCACATCTTTTTCTTGTGATACGGCTTCAAAGGCGTCCAGGATCTTCAGATCCAGTCCAGGACATTCACCACGGCAGCCATTCACCATCAGGTCGTGGGTCAAAACCACAGGGCAGAGTGTCTCCACCGGATCGTTCAACATAAGCACCCTGTGGATAAACCACGCGTCTTTATCAGTCAGCACACCGTCTATCTTAATAGGCAGCCGGCCAAATGGCTTGAAATATCCCACCTTGAGCCCGTCTTTGAGGAACCGCTGACCTATTCCCATGACTGTCAGGTTTTTTCCTGAATACCCGGTTGTTGATCCTACGTATAGACAAACCATTTTACCTGTCTCCCCTCACTCTTGTATGGTGATTCTGGCATCAACTGCCACTACGCCATGACCCTCCGGGCACACCAAGAGTGGATTAATATCCGCCTCAACGATTTCAGGAAAGTCCATGGCCATCTGAGAGAGCCTCACAAGGGCATCCCTGATCCCTTCAATATCTGCAGGCGCCTCACCCCGCACCCCTCGCAGCAGCGGAAACGATCGGATTTCGCGGATCATTGCATCGGCGCTCTCAACGCTGAGCGGCGCAATCCTAAAGGACACATCTTTCAATACCTCAACATAGATTCCACCAAGGCCAAACATAACCATAGGGCCGAACTGCATGTCCCGGGTAATCCCCAGGATCACCTCCTTACCCTGTGTTACCATTTCCTGAACCATCACTCCCAGAATGCGCGCCTCTGGCTGCCGCAGTTGAATGTTCGAGGTTATATCAAAAAAGGCCTCTTCCACCGCGGCGTCGTTTTCGAGTTTGACGCGAACTCCCCCCATATCGCTCTTGTGGAGCACATCGGGTGAGGCAATCTTCATGACAACAGGATAACCGATCTCTGAAGCCGCCTTCACGGCCTCCCTGGTGGTCCCGGCAATCCGGCTTTCAGGTAGCCTGAATCCATATGCTCTCAAGATCTCCCTGGCTTCATTTTCGATTAGATCGTGTCGGTGCTGGTCGATAACAGAGGCAAAGATCTCGCGCACCTTGCGGCCGTCTGCCTCAAAATTCCGGTATTGTCTTTCAGGCCTTTCTCGCCAGAGGCGATAGGAAAGCATGGCATCCAAAGCTGCTATGGCATCTTCGGGATAGTCATAACTGGGTATTGAATGGTCTTGGAGGATCTTGCGAGCAGCCCGCACCTTCTTTTCTCCCATAAAGGACGTGACAATAGGTTTCTCAGCATCCTTGGCCAGCTTCGCGATCGCCTGCGCAACGGCCGCCGGGTCTACGGCTGCCGTTGGAGTCAAAAGCATCAACACAGCGTGGATAGAGTCGTCATCAAGGACGACCTCCAGGGTTTTCTCGTATCTTTCATGTGATGCATCGCCTATGATATCTATGGGATTGTAAACGGAAGCTGTGGGCGGGAGAAACTCTCGGAGACGATCTGCCGTTTTCTTTCGAATCGGACTCAGGTGGAGTGAGCTTCTGTCAGAGGCGTCCGCGGCCAGGATGCCCGGGCCCCCGGAATTGGTAATAATGGCAAGACGAGGACCTTTGGGGAGAGGTTGACTGGCAAAGGCCATGGCGTATCCAAATAGAGACTGCATAGATCCGGCGCGTATGATACCGGATTGCTTGAAAGCTGCGTTGTAGGCATTCTCAGAGCCCGCCAAAGCGCCCGTGTGAGACGAAGCGGCCTTGGCCCCGGCGCTCGTGGTACCTGACTTAATAACAATGATTGGTTTTGTTTTGGAGACCTGGCGGGCCGTTTTCATGAAAAGCGGACCGTCCTCAACGCTTTCCAAATACCCGAGAATCACACGGGTGTTGTCATCCTGCCCCATGGAAAGGATCATCTCCGCTTCTGAGATATCCATCTTATTGCCCAGACTGACAAATCTTGAAAAACCCACATTTTCTCCCAAGGCCCAGTCAAGGATAGCCACACACATGGCGCCGGATTGGGAAAAAAACCCGATATGGCCATCAAGGGGCATCCCTGAAGCAAACGATGCATTCAGGGGGCATATCGTGTCAATAATACCAAGGCAGTTGGGGCCTACCACCCGGATGCCCAACTCCCTGGCCCGTGTGGCCAGGTCCTTTTCCAGACGAGCCCCGTCGGGCCCGATTTCTTTAAAACCGGCTGTAATGATAACGACCGAATCGACCTTTTTCTTACCGCATTGCTCCACCACGCCCATAACGGCAGCGGCTGGCAGGGCAACAACCGCAAGGTCAATATCAGAGGGGACCGAAACCAGATCCGGGTATGCCCTGCGCCCCAGGATCTCCCGGGCCTTTGGATTTATGGGATAGACAGCGCCGGTGTAGCCGTACCGGACGATATTGTTCAAAATATCGTAACCGATCTTGCCGGGCTTCTGTGAAGCCCCGACTACGGCAACAGAAGAAGGGTTGAAGAAGTG
>JADFWI010000425.1 GCA_015222985.1 Pseudomonadota bacterium
AGAAGCTGAAGTCGAACCGGATCAGGTCTCGCCTGCTGTGCCTGAAGAGCCATCAAAGGAAAAGGTTATCAAGTTGGTTGAGCCTAAAGAGGCAGAGACTGAGATTGAAGAGAAAAAGCCTGCAGAGCTTCCCGTTGAATCAAAGGATGCAGGAGCCGAGCCTGAGAAGGCAGAGCCGGCGAAGAAGGTTAGGGCCAAGAAAAGGCCCAGAATCAAGAGGGAGAAGCCTGCCAAGATCATCAAGTTGCCTTCTGTTGCTCCTTCTGTCAAACCGGTTTCTGAAACGGAATTGGCGGCACCTGCCGAAGAAGGATTAAAACGTAAAAGACATCAGAAAGTTGCTCGAAGAGATGAAGAGCCTCAGCCCGTTGCCAGAGGCAGAGAAAAGAAAAGGGACATGCCGCCGGCACAAGATGTCGAAGGAGACAGGCGCTTTCTTAAGAAGAAGATTACTTTTCGGAAAAAGGAGGTTTTGGACAGGCAAGACCTTTATGACGGAAAGGCCCTCAGGGGTCGCAAGGGCCGAAGAGGCCGTAAGGGAAAGGTAGCCATCAAGGGCGAAAAACCCATTCTTACCACGCCAAAAGCCATTAAGCGTCGCATCAAGATCGACGATCCCATCATGATATCAGATCTGGCCAAGAGGATGGGGATTAAGGCCGGCGAAGTGATCAGGCAGTTGATGTCCTTGGGAGTTATGGTTTCACTGAATCAAGCCATCGATTTTGACACAGCAGTTGTAGTTGCCAGCGAGTTCGACTACGAGATCGAAAGGGCCGCTTTTGAGGAGGATAGTATCATACATGTCGAGGAAGATAGTCCAGACCAATTGAGAGCCAGGCCACCCGTTGTGACTATTATGGGGCACGTTGACCACGGGAAGACGTCTCTCCTGGATGCCATTCGTGAAACAAAAGTGATTGAGGGTGAAGCTGGAGGCATCACACAGCATATCGGGGCATATTATGTCACTGTGGGAGACAGGCAGATCGTATTTCTTGACACACCCGGTCATGAGGCATTCACCTCCATGCGTGCAAGGGGCGCTGAAGTAACCGATTTGGTTGTCCTCGTGGTAGCTGCCGACGATGGTGCCATGCCTCAAACCATAGAAGCTATTAATCATGCCAAGGCAGCCGGCGTGCCTATACTTGCGGCAATAAACAAGATTGACAAACCAGAAGCAGATCCTGATCGGGTGAAGCGCGAACTGGCCGAACAGGGCCTTGCCCCGGAAGACTGGGGTGGTGATACAGTCTTTGTGAACGTGTCAGCCAAGGAAAAGACAGGCCTTGAAGAGCTTCTTGAGATGATACTTCTTCAGGCCGACGTTCTGGAGCTGAAGGCAAATCCTGACAAACTTGCAACAGGGCGTGTTGTTGAGGCAAGGCTCGATGTTGGGAGAGGTTCAGTAGCCACTGTGCTGGTTCAGGGGGGGACATTGCACACAGGCGATGCCGTGGTTTGTGGCCTGCATCACGGTAAAATTCGAGCCATGGCAGATGATAGGGGGAAACGTTTGGACAGCGCCGGGCCTTCCATGCCGGTTGAAATTCAGGGGCTTTCAGGGGTTCCCATGGCTGGCGACGAGTTTATTGCCGTGGCTGACGAGAAAATGGCAAAGCAGATTAGTCTGCATCGTGCGCAGAAGCAGCGCGTGCGAGAACTTGCAAAGACCAGCACGTTGACCCTGGAGAAGTATTATGAGCAGATGCAAGACGGCGTTGTCAAAGATCTGAACCTTATTATTCGGGCAGATGTTCAGGGATCTATCGAAGCTTTATCTGAAGCCTTGCAGAATATCCCATCGAGCGAGGTCAAGGTAAACATCGTGCATTCCGCCACTGGATCCATGGCAGAATCAGACATCATGCTGGCCGCGGTCTCCAACGCCATTGTCGTTGGCTTCAATGTTCGGCCCAACCCTAAAGTGCGGGATCTTGCAAATGAACACAATGTAGACATTCGATTCTACGACGTGATCTACAATATAATCAATGACATCAAGAAGGCCATTGTAGGTCTGATGGAGCCGACCTACAAAGAACATTTTATCGGACGGGCAGAGGTCAGGGAGGTATTTAGTATCACAAAGGTGGGAAACGTCGCAGGTTGTTACGTTACGGAAGGGAAGATCGAACGTGGCCGGCCGGTCCGGCTGATTCGTGATAGCGTTGTCATATATGACGGCAAGATGAAGTCTTTGCGCCGGTTCAAGGATGATGCCAAGGAAGTCCAAAGCGGATATGAATGTGGAATCGGGATTGAAAACTACAATGATGTGAAAGTCAACGACGTTATTGAGTGTTACCAGGTAGAGGAAGTGGCGCCTGTGCTTGAGTAGGGGGAAAGTGCCGCAACTACAACCACATGTATCTTATAACTTTAGGCATATTTTACACACACAATGGTTATCGGAATAGGCACAATCGTCCTCAGGCTCCCTGGCAATACTTCCCTGAAGGGAAAACGCAAGGTTGTGAAGAGTATCGTGGGCAGGCTTCGAAACACCTTTAACGCCTCAGTAGCCGAGGTGGGAGCCAACAACATTCACCAGCGCGCGGAGATAGGACTGGCTTTTGTGGGCAACGATCGGCGGGTCATCAATTCAAAGCTGGATAAGGCCCTTAATCTTGTTGAGGCTATGCAGTTGGCCGAAATCATCGACACAGACATGGAGATTCTGAATCTGTGACCCGTGTTAAGCGAGCCGGCAGAGTGGGAAGCCTGATTCAAAAGGAATTATCTGATCTTCTGTCAACAAAAATCAAAGATCCCCGTTTGGATCTGGTCACAATCACCCGGGTAAGTGTGACTGACGACCTTCGTTCGGCTCGCATCTATTTCAGTGTTGCTGAAGGCCAGAGTCGAAACCAGGGTGTCCTGGCGGGCTTTGTGAGTGCTACGGGTTATCTCAAACACGAATTGGGCAAGCGTTTGGAACTCAAATATGTACCGGAACTCAAGTTCGTCTATGATGAATCATTTGATCGGGCTGCTGCGTTAAACAGGATCTTCAAGACCATACATGATGAAACCGGTTCAAATATCGACAAATAGTTTGAGGTTTGGGTTACCGTTCACGGTATGCGATCGGATGGAGAAGATCGGATGAACGGAATTGTGGTCGTGGATAAGCCCGCAGGCATGACATCTGCGCAAGTGGTAGCCAAGGTAAAGAGAATCCTGAGGGCAAAGAAGGTGGGTCATTGCGGCACTCTCGATCCATTTGCCACTGGCGTGTTGGTCTGCTGTATCAATCAGGCCACCCGGCTTGCCCAGTTTTTTTCACATGGGAAAAAGGGCTATGAAGCAGTTATGCGTCTTGGAACTCGAACCGACACCCAAGATCTGACCGGACGCATTGTTTCGAGAGAACCGACTCTGGCCGTAGCTGACCATGAGATAGGCCCGGTTTTTCGGCGCTTTTTGAACGTCAGAGACCAGGCTCCCCCCGCCTTTTCGGCCCTTAAACACCATGGCGTGCCCCTCTACAAACTGGCGCGCAGGGGGAAGTTTGTACAAAAACCCTCAAGACGAATTTCGATCTATGATCTAGCAGTGCTTGACGTCGACCTTCCCTATGTCCGCTTCAAGGTAAGTTGCAGCCAGGGAACCTATATTAGAACATTGTGTGCTGATATGGGAGATGCTCTGGGGTGCGGCGCCCATTTAGTCCAGTTGCGTCGAACTGAAAGTAGCGGCTTTACGTTGGAAGAGACCATATCTTTACAAGCCATGGAGAGACTTGCGGCAACGGGGGAAGTCTCAAACTGCGTCATACCCATGAGCAACGCTCTAAGGGGAATTCCGGAGATCCAGGCCAGTCAAGGGCTGGCACGGAGGATACGACATGGCGAGCCGGTGACGGAGGAAAACCTCGGACCAGTTGACGGCACAGGCGCTCTGTGGGTCAAGGTCACCGATGCCGATAGAAACCTGATTGCAGTGCTGGGGTCAAGGGAGAGAAAGGGCGTTTTGCCGTACATGTGTGTATTTCCTGATCCGGATAAACCGGAAGCAGAACATAGAGAATTACCACGTAATGTTCTTAAGGCGAACGCCGCAAAACACGAAACAACGAAGACACGAAAAGGTATTTTTGCACAAATTCCGTGTCTTGAGTTTTTCGTGCTTTCGTGGTTGTTTATGTAGATTCTTTGTCACTACAACGATGTTTGGAAATTCATACTGAAGAAACGCGAACAACGAGAAGAGGAGGTTTTCAAAGTGGTTTTCGCAGTGAAAGAAAAGAAGGATTTAATTGACCGGTTCAAACTGCATGAGGCGGACACGGGGTCTCCAGAGGTCCAAATTGCCCTGCTGACCCACCGTATCAGCTATCTGAACGAGCATTTTAGGGTCCACAAGAAAGATCACCATTCCAGACGGGGGTTGTTAAAACTGGTGGGCCAGCGAAGAAGGCTGTTGAACTATCTTAAGGCCAAGGACATTAATCGCTACCGCACCCTTATCCAGGTCCTGGGGCTCAGAAAATAGTCCCGTGAATCGTGTAAGTGTGCACGTTTCAAGCCGTTAGGCTTGTGTCCGCCTGCGGTGGGTCACGCCTTGGAAGGCACAGCATGCCATATCGTAAACCAGACGACAATTTTAGAACAACAAATATTGAGGAGAACATAAATGGAAATATCTTTTGAAGGAGAGGTGGGTGGCAAGACACTCGCAGTAGAGACAGGAAAGATCGCCAGGCAGGCCGACGGGGCTGTTTTGGTGCGATACGGTGAAACTCTTGTGTTAGTGACGGTTGTCGCTTCCAATGAGATCAGGCAAGGAATCGATTTTGTGCCACTGACCGTCGAATATCAGGAAAGAGGGTACGCTGCCGGCAAGATTCCGGGTAACTATTTTCGCAGGGAGATCGGGAGGCCGGGCGAGAAGGCGACACTGACGTCTCGGATCATAGATCGGCCTATCAGACCTTTGTTTCCGAAGAACTACAGAAATGAGACACAGCTCATTGCGGCGGTGCTCTCGGCTGACAATGAAAACGATCCGGATGTTCTGGCCGTCATAGGCGCCTCGGCCGCCCTGGAGATATCAGACATTCCCTTTGCGGGGCCAATCGCATGTGTGCGTGTGGGCCGCATAGATGGGCATTTCAAGGCCAATCCCACACGGCTGGAACTGGAAGAAAGCGACATTGATCTGATTGTTGCAGGGAGCAGGGATGCCGTGGTGATGGTGGAGGGTGGCGGCTACTTCGTAAAAGAGGAGGACATGCTGGAGGCAATCTTTTTTGGCCATCAATCCTTGCAGCCGATCATAGATTTGCAAGTCAAACTCAAAGACGCCGTTGGTTTGCCAAAGCGGCCTGCCTCTGCAGACGAAGTGGACCAAGACCTGGTTGACCAGATTGAAGCTATGGCGGCCGAGCGCATAAGAGAGTCTGTCAATATCCCGAAAAAGCTCGAACGCCAAAAGGCGGTGGAAGCGATAAGAGCTGATAGCCTTGAAACTCTTGGAGAAGACTATGCAAATCGCCGTGGCGAAGTCTATGATATTTTTGATGCCCTTGAACGCCGCGTCATACGCAACATGGCTATCTCTGAGGGACGTCGGGTTGACGGCCGCGGATTTGATGAAATCCGTCCCATTCACTGCGAGGTTGGCATACTACCCCGCACGCATGGTTCAGCCCTTTTCACGCGGGGTGAAACACAGGCCCTTGGCGTTGTGACCCTTGGTTCGACGGGAGATGAACAGCGAGTTGAAACCCTGGATGGCAATGTGTTCAAACCCTTTATGCTTCATTATAACTTTCCGCCATTCTGCGTGGGAGAAGTAAGACGACTGGCAGGGCCTAGCCGTCGGGACATCGGGCACGGGGGGCTTTCAACGCGGGCTGTTGAGAAGGTTATGCCGGACAAAGAGAAATTTGACTACACCACCCGTATAGTGTCGGAGATTCTGGAATCGAACGGTTCTTCTTCTATGGCCACAGTGTGTGCGAGTAGCCTTGCTCTCATGGATGCGGGTGTTCCTATCAGCTCGCCAGTGGCCGGGATTGCCATGGGCCTTGTAAAAGAGGGAGATACGGTTCTCATACTTTCGGATATCCTGGGTGACGAGGACCACGTGGGAGACATGGATTTCAAAGTGGCCGGCACACGGGAAGGTATTACTTCACTTCAGATGGATATCAAGATGCAGGGCCTGGCTAAGCCGGTGCTGCAACAGGCGCTTGAGCAAGCACGCAAAGGCCGCATGTTTATCCTGGACAAGATGGATGAGGCTATGAAAGAACCAAGGGCGGAAATATCCCCCTACGCCCCCAAGATTCTCACCATGCAGATCAATCCGGACAAGATCCGGGATATTATCGGACCGGGTGGAAAAGTAATCA
Source organism: Pseudomonadota bacterium (assembly GCA_015222985.1). GTDB lineage: Bacteria > Desulfobacterota > Desulfobacteria > Desulfobacterales. The sequence continues at coordinate 6,365 of JADFWI010000425.1, forward strand.
AGGCTATCCAGGCGGAGACTGATACACGCGTTGAAGTGGAAGAGAGCGGTCTTGTTAAAATCGTGGCCGGTAACGACGAAGAAGGAGACAGGGCCTTCAAGATGATAGAAGCCATTGTTCAGGAAGCCAAGGTTGGAGCCGTCTACGATGGGACTGTCCGCAAGATAATGGATTTCGGGGCCTTTGTGGAGATCTTTCCGGGAACGGACGGATTGGTGCATATCTCCCAACTTGATTCAAAGCGCGTCGCCAAGGTAACGGACGTCTTGAAACAGGGGGATAAGGTCCGGGTAAAGGTTTTGGAAGTAGACCGTGATGGCAAGATCCGGTTGAGCCGAAAGGCTGTCTTGGAGGAGCAAAAGGGTGCAAGATAATTTCAACAAGACCGTCCTGGACAACGGGATCAGAATCGTCACCAAGAGGGTGCCTCATGCTCGTTCGGTGGCCGTGGGCGTTTGGGTCAATGTGGGCGCCCGAGACGAAAGACCCGAGGAGAGCGGCCTTTCTCACTTCATCGAACACATGATCTTCAAGGGCACTGAAAAGCGAACGGCAGTTCAAATCGCCAAAGAGTTTGACGCCATCGGCGGCCAATGTAACGCCTTTACCAGCAAAGAGAATACGTGCTATCACGCAAAGGTCATGGACGCCTATTTGAATACCATGGTGGACCTTTTGACTGACATTTTTCTCAACTCCGTATTTGATTCTCAGGAGGTTGAAAGAGAGCGCCAGGTTGTTCTTCAGGAAATCCGGATGCTGGAGGACTCGCCTGACGAATACGTCCATGTGCTTTTGGCCCAGTCCGTGTGGGGAAACCACCCCTTGGGCCGGTCCATTCTGGGAGACCCTGAAACTGTGGCCGGGTTTGATTCTGCGACCGTCAAGGAATATTTTAGCCGACTCTACCAGCCGGAGCGTATAGTCATTGCCGCAGCCGGAAACCTGGAACATGAGTCGTTTGCGGAACTGACTGCTCGATCCTTTGAAGTAGTTCGGAAGGCAAATAGTTTTCCAGAGCGTATTGTGCCAGACATGAATCGAGTCATTAATATCCATCCCAAGGACCTGGAACAGGTCCATGTCTGTCTCAGTGCCAAGGGGGTCCACGCCACGGATCCAAGGCGCTATGCCTGCGCTGTCTTGAATACGATTCTGGGAGGAAATATGAGTTCACGGCTATTCCAGGAAATTCGAGAACGTCGTGGTCTGGCCTATGCCGTGTATTCCTTTCTTTCGCTGTACTCTGACACAGGAACGTGGGGCGCTTATGTGGGAGTCGACAACTCAAATACGGAGCAAGTTATAGAAGTCATTGCCAGAGAGATGAAGCGAGCCAAAGACGAACCTGTCGATAGTTCCGAACTCACAAATGCAAAGCAATACTTGAAAGGCGGTCTATATCTTGGCGCGGAAAGCACTGATAACCAGATGACTCGCATTGCCCAAAATGAGATCATTTTTGGCCGTTTCGTGCCTTTGAAAGAGGTGGAAGACAAAGTCGAAGAGGTTACGGCAGAACAGATTTTGGAAGTTGCCCGGGACATTTTTCAAAATGACTTTGTCTCTTTGACTCTCCTTGGACCGGTTGATAGAGACGCGTCCTACGAGGAGACGCTCAGTCTGTAGTTGATGTCAGCCGGTAATTGACCAATGACTAATAATCCTGTCATTCGAGTCCGCCGTCTCCGCCCGGAAGACGATTCCGATATTTCCCTGCCTGGCTATATGACCCCCCACTGTTCCGGGATGGATCTTTGCGCAGCCGTCAAGGGCGAGCAGGTCTTGGAGGCAGGGGCCATTAAGGCGATTCCGACCGGCATCGCGATTGCCATTCCAGAAGGATTTGAAGGCCAGGTTCGGCCTCGAAGCGGGTTGGCATTCAAGCACGGGATCAGTATCATAAACAGCCCCGGCACCATAGACGCTGACTACAGAGGTGAAATAATGGTCGCCCTTATCAATCTGGGAGGAGAGCCTTATACCGTGCGCCGGGGCGATAGAATTGCCCAGCTTGTTATTCAACAGGTGTATCAAGCATCATTAGAAGTTGTGGAGGCCCTTGACGAAACCGAGCGTAACGAAGGCGGGTTTGGGCATACCGGGCATTAGTGACTAATGACCAAGATCTGTGTGCTGGCCAGCGGGAGCAAGGGAAACGCTATTTTTGTTTCCAATGACAAAACCGCCATTCTAATTGATGCCGGCCTGTCAGGGACCGAGATAGACCGACGCCTGCGCTCGCGCAACATCAGCCCGGACGTACTTGATGCCGTAGTAGTCTCCCATGAACACGGAGATCACATTCACGGTGTGGGCGTCATGTCGCGCCGATTTCACCTTCCGGTTTACATCAATGAGCCAACGCTTGCGGTATCAAGAACCCGGCTTGGCACCCTTCATGAGGTTAGACATTTCCAACGCGGCGCTTCCTTTTGCATTGGCAGCCTGACTATTCATCCCTTTTCCGTCTCACACGATGCTGCAGATCCAGTGGGTTTTACGATTCGAGATGGTGGCGCCAAAATAGGCATTGCCACCGATCTCGGTGTGGCAACGAAGTTGGTATGCCATCATCTTGAGGGGTGCAGCCTAATGATCCTCGAAGCGAATCACGATCTCAAGATGCTGGAAGAAGGCCCTTATCCGTGGCATGTCAAACAGCGGATTTCAAGCCGCTTGGGTCACCTTTCAAATGAGGCCTCGCGTGATCTTCTGGGCGCGGTTGCAGGCAGCAAACTCAAACATGTGATCGTATCCCACATGAGCGAGACAAACAACGAGCCTGGCAAGGCTTTGTCTGTCGTGGGCGAGGCCGTGAGCCATCAAGCCGCTCGGCTCAGCCTGGCTCCCCAGCACGAGGCAGGAGACATGATCATCCTGGATCATTGAAAGCCCCCCTTTGTCAAAGCCCCCATATCCCCTATTCATTCTATTAACATGAGAAATCTCGTCCTCTCGGGCCTCCGGTTCATAGAGCCTACGCCTGGAGAGCCAGGTCGCCGACTTCGCCAGCCTACTCCGCCGAAGTGGCAACGGCTACGAAGGCCGGGAAGTAGCTTTGGCTACGAGCTCTCCCCGCCGAAGGCTACGGCCCGCAGGCGGACGGCTGAAAGAGTCATTGGCTTTGCCGGAAAGACGTTGCACTGGAATTCAAAGAAACTGAATCCCCTCTGGGCATAACCAAAGCTGGGTCTTCTGGGCATTGATCGCACGATCAGCTAAAGAGCCTCATTACATTGTCCGCCTCTGCGAGCGCAAACTCCTGAATGTCACTTATGAGGTTTTTGATTGTTTCGTAATCGAGGTCAAATCCTTTTTTGATAATGAAATCGAGTTCTGACGAGTTTGCGAATTCATGGAGATCGATCTGTTTCTCATCCGGATGGCACGGGTAACCAGCAAGTTTTGTGAGAACGTTTGCAAGGTATATCATGCTGGAATTTGGCCCTGGATTCTCATCACGCCACGGCGCATGATGATATAGGATCTGCGTGACAACCTCGTCAGGGAATCTCCACTGCTTAAGGAGTTTTGCTCCGATTTGATAGTGGGTTGTCCCGAGGATCTTTTTTTCCGCTTTACTGAAGGTAGTCTTGGTCAAGGAGACATGTCCGATGATTTTCACGAAGTCTTCATGAAAATATTGATCAAGGACGACCTTTCCAATATCGTGAATAAGCCCACCAAGAAAGAAAGAGCCATTATTGCGGATATTGAAATGTGTGCCCAATAACTTGGCAACCTGGCTGCATATGATGGCATGTTTCCAGAATCCTGCGCGGTCAAAGGCGTCACTTTCACTCTGGGAAAAGAAATTGTATACGGAACAACCCAGCACAATGGACCTTACCTCATCAATACCGAGAATGACCAAAGCGTGTTCAAGAGAGCTGACCCTGCTCAGGAACCCGTAAAAAGCAGAGTTTGCAACTCTTAGTATCCTAGCGGCCAATGCCTGGTCCTTTTCGATAATCTCTACGAAATCCTCAAAACGGGCTTCTTCGTCTCCGGAAAGTTCCATGACTTTCTGGGAAACGACCGGAATGGTCGGTATCTCTTCGATCTTTTCGATCAACCCGTCCAAATTTCTCTTTGTCTCGCTCATTGCCATGCCCCCACGACAACTCCTGTTTTAGGCGTCAAGGAGTGGAAGTTTTTCGTCCAGGTCACCCATAATATGCCCGGCGGCTGACTCACCACGACCACGGAGTTCCTTGAATTCTTCATTTATCCGGTACAAATAGCTCATGGCAATGAATGGAAACCCCTCCTCATGTTTTGTTACAATAACGTTGAAAGGATTCTCCGTCTCTATATGGGAATACCCTACGAACAAGTCATCCTTGTACTTCTCGTAGAAGTTTCTTGTGCATATCACAAAACAGGATTGACTCGTTTCCAGAGTAGGGAACCTGTCACGATCCAATTTCAGGGTCATGAAGAATTGACCAAGCATGGACTCAACATAGTCATACACTTTTTTGTCCGCACAAAATATCTCATCCACAACCATGCTGAATTGATTCAAGTCGGGCTGCATGATTTCCAAGACTCTTTCAAGATATTCTCTCTCATTGAAGTTCCCATTTTGCGGTATCTGCGCACCCAGTTTTGCTATAACCTCCTGAGTAGGCATTACCTCGAGTCTTGAATAGATCTGTTCCATCAGGTGTTCAGTGACTTCGTCAAATTGCGCTTTGTTATAAGTAAAAGCGCTCCGGCCTACACGCTTAATCTTATCCACGTCGCGGTCTATTTGTGAAATCAGTCCGTTATATTTGAAAACGCTGTTTCTTAACATGTCCTGTTTGTTCCGAACAGATTTCAACAACGAATCGTAGATATGCTTCAACAAAAGATAATCATATTTCCCCTTTTTCTGTTGCTGGATTTTCGAAGTGACATCCAGGATTTGATTCACGAGGGAGATGGTGGGTGACTGGCCCCCGAGCTTTACCACAAGTTCTCCAATCCCGGTTTTCTTCTTCGATACAGTTGCCAGCCTCTCTAAGAGACTGTTCAAGGTCTTTTGGCCTGCGCCTTGAAAAAGGTCCTCTTCGAGCTTTGAGATACCTTCAGTTACATCCGTTATCTTTTCGTCAAGAAGCGATGACAACCTTTCATAGAAGAGAAAGCCGGCTTTCAAAGAATTGGCGGAAGTCAGGATTATCTCGTCGCCTGCTTGCGAGAAGGTGTTAAGGGCTTTCTCAGCAAACCATGAGACGTCATCGAGTTTCTTTTTCTTCTCAAACCGCTCAGCGGCAGTCTCATGCATTTCGGCAATTTTATCCATTAAGAACTCGTAGATCTTTTCCTCCGATACACCTGCTTGATTTATGGTTTCCGCGGTCAGGCTGGGAATGGCGATTTTAAACAGGTCAAGTATGTCGTCTTCATTAAGATTGCTCTCGAAAAAGGAAGACATGGCTCTGCCTTTTATCTTTTCCGCATCCTGGTGGTTGACCGGTTTGACTAGTTCCTCAAAAAGGCGTCTTGCCATATGGAGATGAAATATCTGCGGAAGGCAATCGGCTTTAAGGCCGGCGACATTCATGGTCATGAGAGCTGTGGGGTGGGCGTTTCCATTTTTGCCTTTCCATTCGCGCTCCAGTATGTGAGCAGAATAGTTAACTCTATCACCGTCCAGATAGCTTCCGAGTTTTGTTGTCTCCAGTGTTGAAATACACTGTGCAATAGTTGCTGCAATGGCCTGGTATTTCAGTGATGTCTCTGCACACCCTCCGGAAAAGGCATACACCCTATGAGCTATTCTGCCATCAAACATCCTTGTGTCCCTCACCCCATTCTTGCCGGGATATCTCAACCCATTCCTGCCGGCCATGGCATATTCCCATAACATGGCTGAGGCCACGCAGTTTCTTTCGACACTGTCTTCCTGTACATTCTGCAAACCGAGATAACCTTCTGAAGTGGCAAGGAACACCTCCACCCGTATTTTCTTTTCCCTTAACCTGTTTCTTATTCTGTACAAAAAGGGTATAGTCATTCCATTACTAACCGAGCCACCCATTCCGGAAATGACTATCAATTTGAGTTTTTTTCCGGGATTCTTTGCCCTGACATCATCGATTAGTCGAAGAGCTTCTCTTGTAATGAGAAGATCGTCATATTTGTGAAAGGCAACAAAACCAACGGCAGGAACCCCTTTGCAGCCACCTTCGATGTCACACAATAGATTGGTAGGTATGTGAGCTACCTGCTCCCTGAGCTGGTCGTTCTCTTCGTTTTCTATGTAAACGTCGCCATCAAATTCATCCAGATGCATGAAGTAATCTGACTCACGCTCCAGGTCTAAACGATCCCTGTGGGGTTTTTCAGTATCAAATGCCAGGAAACTCACCTTGTCTTCGGGGATACCGAGTCTCGTGAATTCAGCATGCAAGAGAGATAGTACATATCTTCCAAACCCACCAAAGGTCAAAAAGATTAGCGCCTGGTCCTCGTAGAACTTGTTACTGGCTGATATAAGATGTCTTAACATCATGAATGTCTCCTTTCTGTCAGTTTTGTTGTTGAGGTCATACCTTGATGGGCATCCGCCTCCTGATTTTGCTTATTAGGTAAAAGGAAATGAGAAGCGTGGCGACAATCGCAGCCAGCCCTCTCCAGACATAAAACGATAAGTAGCCTGCTTTTTTGAATTTCACATCAAACTGTGATGGTTTGATTACAAGAGTGCCGAAGTG
>JADFWI010000064.1 GCA_015222985.1 Pseudomonadota bacterium
AAGGATGCAGCAGGCTAGTGTCTCGTACCATGAATTCGGAGATCCAAGAATACCGTATTCGGGAATCAGTGACCCAGCTTTTTCATGAGGCACAAATTGAAAACCTTGGTCCCGCTTGCCAAGGCGTTGCGAGGCAGACGGGCCTAAAGTTCAACCCGTTATTTGCCCTCTCCTCTTTTCTTACCTTTAGCTCACGTTAGACACTCTTTTGTGCGGTGACAGCTTGTCCAGGATAGGTGTTCTGGGATGAAAAATACATTCTCGAACAGACGAACTAGAGTTCCAGGGCATTTTGCATCCCACATTTCTGGGGGCATTCCACACCCTGTCTTGCCCTTAGTATTGAGCGGTATCGTAAGGCAAATCCTCCAGGAGTCCATCTTTTAGATTGAAATCCGAGAGTCAAGTAAATAGGATGAGGGCCGGCAACAGATAAGAAGGGGAGTGTCATGTCTGAACTGCGACAAAATACTATTACCAAAGACTGGGTAGTAATAGCGCCAGAGCGGAGTAAGCGGCCTGATGAATTTAAGCATCGTAAGGTCCAAGACAAACGAGCTGAACAGGATGTGAAAGAGCAAGCTGCCTGTCCATTCTGTCTCGGAAATGAGGCAATGTGCGGAGAGGCTGTTTTGACATACTATCAGAAAGATTCCGGGAAGGGTCCACAAGCAAAGTGGTCTCTGAGGGTAGTGCCCAACAAGTTCCCTGCTTTGGTCGAAGATGGCGAAACATCAAGGATCACAGAAGGAATTGGGAATTTTTTCGTAAAGATGAATGGTGTCGGCCATCATGAGGTGGTAATTGAACATCCAGAACATTTCCAGACTATTGCAACCATGTCACGTGAAGCTGTGGAGGGCATTCTTGCTTCATATATTGAACGATACCAGCAACTCTCAGAAGACCCCTGTGTACAGCTCATCACCATATTTCGAAATAATGGCCCGAGAGCTGGCACATCCTTAAGACATCCGCATTCCCAGATAATTGCAAGCCCCATCATCCCCATACAAATTAGGCACGTAATTGAAGAGGCGGTGAGATACTTCGATACGATGGGCAGATGTATATTCTGCACCATGATAGAGCAAGAGAAAGCATGTGAAAAAAGGGTAATATCGGAAACCGAACACTTTATTTCCATTGCTCCCTTTGCATCACGAAGCCCTTTTGAGACCTGGATTGTTCCGAAAAGGCATAGGGCATCATTTGCAAAGATCTCTGATGTGGAAAAGAGAGATCTGGCTGGGGTATTGCGTGATATCTTATCCAGAATATATCACGGGCTCGGCGATCCGGATTATAATTATATGATACATTCAGCACCGTATCACGAGGATCCGGCAGACTATTATCATTGGCATCTTCAAATATTGCCAAAGCTGTCTGAAGTCGCCGGTTTTGAGCTCGGCTCCAGCATATATCTCAACACCACGAGTCCTGAAGAAAATGCAAGATTCTTGAGGGGGATAAGGGCGAGCAATTCATAGAATAATATTGCTGCCATTATCAACAAAAGATTCCTAGGCGAGCTTGGTCACGTCTTTCGCCACTTCAGGATAGTTTTCTGACATGAGTGAGTCATGCCCGGGAAACATCAGATCAAGGGAGGAAGCCCTTTCCCGGAGCTTTTCATATGTTTTCATCCATGCTACCAAATCAACGATAAGAGCACTCGGCCAATCTTCTTGATAGTTGCGAAAGACATGGGCACAATCAGAACCGAGAATGGCGGTTCCTTTGGCTGTGTTCACAGCTACCGCTTGCAGCGCCACCGTATGCCCTGGCGCAAGAAGACATTCGATCCCAGGGAGAATTTCCTGATCCCCTTTGAGTAGTACAAGACGATCTGTCCCCTCAAGGGAGGATAGGTATTCGTTGGCAGCCTCATCTGCCACGTGCTTGAAGGGCGGCCGTGTGGCAATCTGATCTTTCAACCAGAAACGATACTCTTCATCCTGAACATAAAAAGTGGCCCTCGGAAACAGGGACACACCGTTTGCGTGATCCCAATGTATGTGTGTGAGTATGACATGTCGGACTTCATCGGCATTAATATCGATTCGGGAAAGGACTTCAGCGGGGCTTATGTATCCTGCGAGGTTCTTTTCTCTGGCCAGCTCGGGTGATACTCCAGAATCCACGACAACCACCTCTCTGGAGCCTTTTATACACCAGATATAGTAGTTCCTTTTCACAGTCTCTTCCCAGTCCTTGAGCCACATGAGAAAGGCTCCGGAACTAAAAAAGGGTCCGGCATACTTGAGGGCATAGATTTCATAGTTCGGCATGATAAAACCTCCTCTATGTTGGGCATGTTTTTTGTTCTGTTTCGATAGTATGACGTTATGCCTGAAATTGTTCATTACTCCATTGTTCCCTGGCCCAGACCTGGTTTTACTGGCCTCAGTTCTACAGCGTCTTCTTCTGTCAAACTGCAACGCCAGCAGCCTTTTCTGTGCAAGTCGCGCCAGGGCAGGCCATCACCCCAGAGGACTGTCAAACTGCAGACAGGCATTTGAGGCCCCTTCCAGAGGCCAGAAGCAAAACAGATGCTATATATTTATGCCGGAATTTTTCTATGCTTGGCTTCCTATGGCCGTTACCCATATTACCCATAGAGAATAATTCAATAAGGATAATCTATTATGAATAATCTATTCGTGCTGGGAGTGATCCCTCCGGGAGCGCCCTTCTGTAATCGATCTAAGGAGCTTAAGGAACTCATGTCATACTCGGAGAGTAATGCCAATGTTGTCCTTTATTCGCCTCGTCGTTACGGAAAACATTGACCAAAAGGGTTCAGTCGATCTTGGCGGATAGAGGGTTTATTGTGATATATCGATTCCCAAGCTTGCCAGGCTCGACTTAATTGAAAAGAATGAAAAAAACAACTGGAAGGTCGTGGACCCTGAGCTAGTCTAGGCCGTTCCGGAGCAAGAGCACGTAACCGAATGGGCCTCGGTCAAGAGTTGATAGGTGGTGTCCTCAAATTAAGGGTAAGTTGAATGCCTTCACCTTTCTCCCTTGCCCTTTCAAAAGCTGTCTTTATCTTTACCTTGTGCCTAAAAATAAGTTCCCAGGCGCGTTTAATCACTTCAACATCTTCCTCAGAAAAATCG
>JADFWI010000426.1 GCA_015222985.1 Pseudomonadota bacterium
GCAGTGCTTGCACACGAGATCCGCAATGCCCTGGGAAGCATTAAAGGTTATGTCCAGTGGGTGCATGAGAAGCTCGAAAAACCGGACCCAAAAAAGGATGGGCTTTCGGTTGCGCTCCAGGGAGTTTCGCGCATCGAAACACTGGTCAATGACCTCCTGGGCTTTTCCCGTAAGGAGAAATATCGTATAGAACGTCTGAACCCCGTGCATTTGATTCAGGAAGCGATCAATACTGCGGGTTCTTCCTGGAAAGGAAAAGTGGAACTGGAATCAAAGCCGGGTATACGGGCCATGGGTGACAGAGAGAAATTGTATCTAAGCCTCGCAAACGGAATTCGCAATGCAATCCAGGCCATGGAAGGTGATGGCAACCTGAGGATATCAGCGTACCCGGATGGGCGATGGGTAAACATCCTGATCAAGGATACCGGCCCGGGAATTCCAGACGAAGAGATCCCTCGCCTGTTCACCCCATTCCATACCACAAAGACAGATGGTACAGGTCTGGGTCTGGCATATTCAATGAAGGTTGTTGAAGGAATGGGAGGAAAGATAAGTCTTGCCAACCGGAAGAAAAACCGCGGGGCCGTCCTGACCATCCGGCTTCCAAGGACAAGAGAGCGTGACAGTGAGTAGATCAATCCTAATCGTTGATGATGATGAATTGATGCGATCCTTCCTTTCCACTATTCTCAAGGAAGAAGGGCACCGTATAGAGGTAGCCGGCAACGGGAAGGAGGGATTGGCAAAACTCCAGGCTACAGAGTTTGACCTGGTCATTACAGACTTGCGAATGCCTGACATCTCCGGACTCGACCTTATGCGAGAAGGGGGCAAGGCAAAACCTGACACAAAGTGGATAGTGATTACTGCCTTCGGTTCAATCGGAAATGCCGTAGAGGCCGTGAAAGCCGGGGCCTCTGATTACTTGACCAAGCCCTTTCACAACCCGGATGAGCTTCGCCACGTCATCAGCCGGGTTCTGAGGGAAGCCGAAGCAGAACGAACAATTTCTCTTCTCGCTGAGGAACTGGGAAAACAATTTCCTCCTGTGGAGATGATCTTTCTCGGCGAGAAAATGCAACAGGTATACCGAATGGTCCAGGAAGTCGCTCCCACCCCTGCAACTGTCCTCATCAGCGGACCCAGCGGAACAGGAAAGGAACTCGTAGCCCGGGTGATCCATCAGTTGAGCCCGCGGCAGAACAAACCGTTTGTGGCAGTTCATTGCGCAGCTCTGGCAGAAACACTTCTTGAAAGTGAGCTATTCGGACACGAACGGGGGGCATTCACCGGAGCCGTTTCCACTCGAAAGGGGCGATTTGAACTGGCCGACAACGGCTCAGTGTTTCTCGACGAAGTTGGAGAAATTGCCCCTTCCATCCAGGTGAAGCTACTCAGAGTGTTGCAGGAACGCGAGTTTGAACGGGTCGGGGGGATGAAATCCATATCCGTCAATGTCAGGGTCATATCGGCCACAAACAAAGACCTGAAAATCGAGGTCTCCTCCGGCAGGCTCAGAGAGGATCTCTTCTACAGGCTGAACGTTTTTCCTGTCAGACTTCCGCCTCTTGTGGAGCGACGCGAGGCCATCCTTGCTCTTGCGGAATATTTTGCCAAGAAATTTGCGGCTGCCTTTGGCAAGAAGATTGATAGCTTCACTCCCTCTGCAAAATCGGCTCTCCTTGAATATGGCTGGCCGGGAAATATCCGAGAACTGCAGAACGTAATTGAGCGGGCGCTTATCCTCTCCAGCGGGAAGATTGATGTTCTTCACCTGAATCTTGAAACTCCCACGGGAACGCCACCGGCCGCAGAGGGATTGCTGAAGGCAAGCGAGCGGGAAACAATCCGGAAGATCCTCTCTGAAGTAGGAGGAAACAGGAAGAGGGCCGCAGAAACACTAGGGATATCCGTGAGGACCCTCCAGTACCGTATCAAGGAATATGGACTGTAGGAGATAGTGCAAGATTTGCAGATACCGATGCAATGGTTGCACCCTTAGTCAGGCGTTTGCTCATCTTGCGATGAAAAGGAAAGAGAATATTGGTATAAATTCAAACAATTATGGTTTTCCTCCCCGTTGGCATACCCATTGCTAATTACTTGGGTAAATCCATTCCAAAAGGAGGAAAAGATGAAAACAAGAGTTAAGGCAGCAATTTTGGCAGGGGCTTTTCTCATGACAACGGCCGTTCCCATGACAGCCCTGGCACGCAGGGGTGGCGGAAAGGGAGGGCAGGGAATTCAAAAGCAGACCCAAACCGATCAGGTAAGAGGCAAGGGGCAAAGGCTGCGCCTCCGGGACGGTTCCTGCCAGGATGCCGCCAAAACGCGTTCCGGCGCCATGAACAAGAAAGGAAAAACCTATGGCCCTGGTGATGGTACGGGCAATGCCGGCAGTGGCCCGAAGGATGGCAGCACTGGATATGGTGCGCCTTCTCAGGAGTAGCAGCCACATCTTTCTGGGACGCAAGGCGGTCTTGGCCGCCTTGCTTTTCCTGGCTCTTTGGGTTGTCCCCTTGCTTGCTCAGGCAGAGGAAAACGAGCAAGTGCTCCCGGAATGCGGCATCCATTACCCTGGAGGCTTCGATCGGAACACCGTGGGACAGGTTGAAGGGGAAGTTCACGGGTACTTGCAGCCGAAAAGAGGTCCCGTCAGATTCCAGGTCGTATCGGGAAGAAAAACATATACAGTGCTGGTCTCCCCGGCGTGGTACTGGAAAGCTCAGGAAGCAAAGGTCTCGGAAGGAACGAAAATTTGGGTCCAAGGCTCAAAGTCCCTTGGGAAAGACGGCAATCTCTATATTATCGCCCAGGAGATACGGATTTTTCCCTCCGGGCAATCCACGGTCTTTCGCAGTGAAGAAGGGTTTCCTCTCTGGAAAGGGTCAAGGCGGAAGGCGATTGATACACATCGGGGATTTGGCTCTTCTGAACGAGGAGCGTCCGGGATAAAAGGCGGCACGGGCGGCATGCGCCGTGGACGTCATTAGAGGAGATCACAAGGAGGGCTGTTATGTCGTTAGTCGTGGCGGAGAACATTGACAAGGACTATCAAGCAGGCGAGATCAGCATTAAGGCTTTAAAGGGCGTAAGCTTTCAGATTGAACAGTCCTCCTTTGTCTCATTTGTAGGGCCGTCGGGAAGCGGCAAGACAACACTCTTAAATCTCATTGGTTGTCTGGATAAACCAACACACGGGCGATTGAGGGTTGCGGACACCGATGTTTCGACCCTTGACCAGAAACAAAGTGCTTCTTTCAGAGGCAATCATATCGGCTTTATTTTTCAGGATTTTAACCTGATCCCGGTTCTCACGGTTTATGAGAACATCGAATACCCTCTTATCATGGTACAGAATGTGCCTGTCCAGGAAAGAGAAAGGAGGATAATGTCTCTGCTGGAAGCTGTGGGAATGGGTGAACAAAGGGACAAATACCCGGACCAGATTTCAGGAGGGCAGAAGCAGAGAGTAGCGGTTGCAAGGGCATTGGTTACCAACCCTAATGTGGTGATTGCAGATGAGCCTACCGCCAATTTAGATAGCAAAACCGCCCGCATGGTCATAGATCTCATGAAAAAGATGAGGGATGAATCCGGGACGACGTTCATATTCTCAACCCATGATCCGAGGGTAGTGGCCGAGGCGGAGATTATTTATACACTTGAGGATGGAGAGCTGACCGGCAGAGAGGCGAAAGGAGGTACAGACGATGTTTAATCTACTCAGGATTGCTGTGAGAAACCTCAGAAGGTACAGAAGAAGGACCATCCTCACAGCCTCATTGATTGTCACCGGTGTTGTATTCGTCTCAGTCTTTGTGGCGGTGTCAGGGTCGTTTAAGAACATGATGATAGGCCAGATCACGGACTCATTTCTCGGACATATCCAGATACACAGAAAAGGCTATGTGGCCTCCATAGACAGCCTGCCGCTTACCATGAATCTGAAGTCGCAGGCCGTCAAAAAAATTGACGAGGCGATCAAAGGAATTCCGGAGATAGAGGCATATTCACCGAGGATAAAGTTTGCTGGTATGTTCAGCAATTTTGTTGAGACAACGAATATAAAAATTAATGGTGTATATCCTGAAAAAGAGATAAAGACGGCTCCGCTTTTTCTATCAAGGATAAGAGAGGGAGAAAAGATCATCAAGAAAGGAGAGATTCTTGTTCCGGAACTCCTTGCCAAAGGCATGAAAGCCAAAGTTGGTGACATGGTCGTTGTCATTGCGACAAACAAGGACGGTTCTGTAAACGGGAAACAATTCCGAGTAGGAGGGATACTGGAGAGTGTCACCGGGCCAGGAGGGAGGGATGGATACATCCATATCGAAGATGCCACGGAGATTCTCAGGATGGATAACATGGAGATAAGCGAGATCGCCATAAGGATAAAAGAGTTTAGTCAACTACACGAGACACATAACAAGCTCCAGGATATGCTTTCAAAAGAACGAACCGAGCAGGGCAAGCCCATCTTCGAGGTCCATACATGGGAAAAGCTCTCCCCTTTCTATAACGTGGCGACCATGATTGATATGATGACATTCTTCATCAAACTCATGCTTGTAGCCATTGTATTGATAAGCATCATGAATGTGATGATTATGGCGGTCTATGAACGGGTGAGAGAGATAGGAACCATAGCGGCCATAGGCACTCTGCCCGGCAAAATCCTTTCCATGTTCGTCATCGAGGGCTTCTGCCTCGGTTTAATCGGTGCGGTTATCGGCAGCATTCTGGGGGGAGCAATCATTTTTGTCATCAACTTTTCTGAAATCACCTTTAATTTTGGCAGGCAAAAGGGCCTGATCCTCTCCACATCCGTAAATCCGAACGATTTCTTGGTTATATCAGTCATCGTAATAATCGTCTCTGTCCTGGCAAGCCTTCAGCCGGCCTTTAAAGCCTCAAGGATGGACCCTGTCCAGGCCCTGAGACATGTGTAGGAGGTGTAACATGAAAAAGATAATCCTTTTCTTAAGTCTCGTTATTTCACTAACGCTGCCAGTTTGGGCCTATGCCGCCGAGAAGGGCACGGTAAAGGTTGCGGTCGCATCCACTGGCGAAACTACCGCAGCCACAGTGAGCAATCTGGCTGCTCGCAGCCCATACTATCTCATCTTTGATGGCAAGGGGAATCTAATAGAAGCCATCTCTAATCCTTACAAAGATGCAGCCGGCGGGGCCGGGCCTTCAGCGGCAAATTTCCTTGCCGAGAAAGACGTCAATATTGTGATTGCTGAAAGCTTTGGTATCAAAATGATTAATGTCTTAAAAAATAAGCAGGTGCGTTATATTGAATTCGAGGGTCGTGTAAATGAGGCTGTCAAGAAGGCTTTAGGACTCAAGTAGCAGGCGGAAAGAAATGCACACCTGTAAAGCTTTTTGAAACAGAAGGGAGATTACTCATGCTTAAAACTATAGCCGTCTTTGTATCGCTGTTGTTTGTAAGCCCTGCTTTTGCGATCGACGCTAATCTGCTTTTGGAGCAGGTAGACAGAAACCTCAACCCCGACTCCTATGAGATGTACAGAAAGCTCATAAACATTGA
>JADFWI010000427.1 GCA_015222985.1 Pseudomonadota bacterium
CGAAACCGGATTCGGTGTGACTGCATCCATTATGCAAATACCGCACAAAGAGAGAGCATCATACGGTTTGCCGATAGCATCTTTGAAACCCTAAGGATACTGGCGTAATCTGAAACCCCGATTTTTTTCACGGCCGAATTGCTGACATATGATCCGAACCGTTATTATTCCAGCGTGGATTGTGTTCAGTACCTTCATTTGTGCTCTGGCTGCCATTGCCTTGTCATTTTGGAAAAAGGGTGGCGACCTCTCCCATCTGGCGGGGAGGTTCTGGGCCAAGTCCGTGCTTCTTGTCAGCCGGGCGAAGGTCACTGTTCGAGGATTGCATCACATCGATCCATGTGCGACATACATATACATGGCTAACCACCAGAGCATGTTCGACATCCTGGCCCTGCTCGGATATCTCCCTGTTCAGTTTCGGTGGCTGGCCAAGAAGGAGCTTTTCCAGATCCCGGTTTTTGGGCAGGCTATGGCGCGGGTTGGATATATCAGTATTGACCGGTCCAACCGGAAGGCAGCACACAACAGCATTCAACAGGCAGCTCAAAAAATTGCCCAAGGGGTGTCTGTGGTCATTTTTCCAGAGGGGACCAGAAGCGCGGATGGTCAAATTAAATCATTTGAGGCTGGTGGGTTTCACCTGGCCATTCGTTCCGGACGGCCTATCGTTCCGGTTGTGATCTGTGGAACTCACCACATCATGCCAAAGGGGAGTCTTCGCATCAGGCCCGGTCGTATCCTTGTTAGTATTCATCCGCCGGTTGACACTGCTTCTTGCAACAGCAAGACCAAGAAAGTTCTCAGGGACACGGTCCGGTCCATAATGAAACAAGACCTTGAGAAAATCAGAGCCAGCCAGGCGTTTAATCCGGAGGTATGAAAGAACAAGATGCGAAAGGAAATCCTGGGGGTTGCCCTGATTTTCGTTCTGATATTTACGGCTGCAAGCCTCCTTTCCTACCACCCATCAGACCCTTGCGTTAATTGTGTCCAGACGTCAGGAGACGTGCGAAACCTCTTTGGACCGGCAGGGGCTCACGTGGCCGGTTTTCTCGTCTTTGTATTTGGGTTAGGCGCTTTTTGGATACCCATTGTCTTACTTATCATCATATCATATGTTTTCAAGGCGTACTCCAGGGGCGCCATTCTTATCACTCTTGTCGGCGGACTCCTGTTAATGGTGACAACAGGAGGGCTCCTGTCAATGCATCACACCCATTACCTCCTTTTTGGAAAGCGCTTTTCCAGCGGCGGGATTCTAGGGATCCCGTTGGCCAAGGTTGTTGTGAGATATGTGAATTCAGCCGGCGGGCTTGTTTTTCTGCTCACCGTTTGGACCATTGCATTCATCATGACTACGCGGCTGTCACTGATGACTCTTTTCGGGTGGCTTTCCACTTTGTGTAGAAGTATTTTTGCCCGTGCAAAGGCAGGCTGGATAATCTGGAAGGAGCGCCGCCACAAGGCAAAAAGAAGGGCCAAGACAGGCCGGAAGCTTTCGCAAAAAAAGGACGTTCCTGTAGAGATTGTAGAACGTCCACACAAGAAATTCAAAGAGGTACCTGTCGAACGACAGGAGGTCTTTGAATTCATGACCGATGATCACGGGTTCAGGGTGCCTTCTCTAAACCTGCTGGACAGTGGCGGATCTGATGTTAGGGCAATGGACCGCGAGAGCATTCAGATGCAGTCGCGGCTGTTGGAGAAAAAACTGAGTGACTTCGATGTCTCCGGGAAGGTCGTGGCTGTTTCTCCAGGACCTGTGGTGACCATGTACGAGTATGAGCCCGCGCCAGGAGTCAAGATCAACAAGATCGTAAACCTTACAGACGATCTTGCTCTTGCCCTTCGAGCCGCGAGTATTCGCATTGTGGCCCCCATTCCGGGCAAGGGAGTCATTGGCATCGAGGTCCCCAATGCAGAGCGGGAGACAGTCAAACTCAGAGATATTGTTGCCTCTGAAGCCTTTCAAGGATCCAAGTCTAAACTTACCCTGGCTTTGGGCAAGGATATTTTGGGAAATCCATTCGTAACCGATCTGGTAAAAATGCCTCACCTGTTGATTGCAGGCGCCACGGGGTCCGGCAAGAGTGTGGGGTTAAATGCCATGATTTGCAGTGTTCTGTACAAGGCAACGCCAGAGGAGGTGAAACTGCTATTGGTCGATCCCAAGCGGATCGAACTCTCTGCCTATGATGGTATTCCTCACTTGATTGTACCTGTGGTCACGGAAGCTAAAAAGGCAACACGGGCCTTACACTGGGCGGTTCAAGAGATGGAGCGCCGTTATACTCTTATGGCCGAAAAGAGGGTGCGAAACATATATCAATACAACAAGAAGCTGATCAAGGAAAAAGATACCGGTAAACATGCCGTGGGATCAGGGGGGTCAGGGGCATCTGATGAGGGCCACATTGATGAAAAGCTTCCGCTTGTCTTAATTGTCATTGACGAGCTTGCGGATCTCATGTTGGTAGCTTCGAGGGACGTGGAGTTAGCCCTCACACGACTTGCGCAGATGTCTCGAGCAGCAGGGATACATCTGCTTATTGCAACCCAAAGACCTTCGGTGGATGTGTTGACTGGTATTATCAAGGCCAACTTCCCGACGAGGATTTCTTTTCAGGTCGCTTCTCGCACGGATTCCAGAACGATCCTGGATTCCAACGGTGCTGAAGATTTACTGGGAAGCGGCGACATGCTCCTGTTGCCGCCAGGTACGGCCAAGCTGCAGCGCATCCACGGGGCGCATGTCTCGGAAATGGAAATTCGTAGGATCATAGATTTCTTGAAAAAACAACGGGAACCTGTTTATCGAGAGGAAATCCTGCGGGCTCACATCGAGGAAGAGGAAGTAGTTCGTGAAGACGAATATGATGAAAAATACGACGAGGCATTGGCGCTGGTGACAGAAACCCGACAGGCTTCTATTTCCATGATACAGCGGCGTCTCAGAGTGGGATATAATCGGGCTGCCCGCATGATCGAGATGATGGAACGTGATGGCGTTGTAAGCCCCAGTGAGGGAAGCAAGCCAAGAGAAGTACTTGTAAAGGGTTATGGCGTTTAGGAGGATATCGAACTGATGAGAAAAAGAGACGTGATATGTGTGCGGTTCGCGCCGTGGCTCCCTTATCTGTGTGTGGCTCTGTTCCTCATGTCGTTTGCTCTTTTGTCCCGGCACACCTGTGCTGCCTCGGACTGTCTTTCGATTTCCGAAATCTTTGAGCAGGTTCAACGCCGGTATGCAGCAGCCGATTTTGAGGCTGATTTTTTCCAGCAATCTCGCATAGAAGCGATGGGTATAGTCGATACAGCAGAGGGACACGTCTGTTTCAGGCGCCCTGCCATGATGCGTTGGCACTATAGAATACCGGAGGAATACCTTATTATTTCGGATGGAGAAAGTGTGTGGATCTATCGGCCGGCAGATAACCAGGTCATGGTTGGAAGTTGTGCCGGCTATTTTGGCGACATAAAACTGGCAGAATTTTTTACCGAACCTCGCAAGCTCCTTGATGATTTTGTCGTACGGTTGTCAGCCACGGAGTCACAAAAGAAGGACCTGTTTGTCCTGAAGCTTCTTCCCAAGAAAAAGCGGCCGAATCTGGTGGAACTTCTGCTGACTGTATCAAAGAACACCTTCGATATCTTGGAATCGGTTACTTCCAACGCTTTTGGGGACAAAACGAGCATTCGATTTTCTGACTTCAAATTTGACCAAGGGTTGGATTTGTCTTTGTTTGTTTTCAAGATTCCCAAGAACGCAGACGTGCTTGAGCTGGAAGGGCAATAGGGCAAAAATGTTTGGTAACCGTTCACGGTTACAAAATAATGAACATCGAACATCGAATCCGCCTCCGGTGGAAATGTTGAATGGGAAAACAGGAAACAGAAGAATTATTTAAGATTTTCATTACGACTATCAAAACGGCCGTTCGACAGGCTCA
>JADFWI010000428.1 GCA_015222985.1 Pseudomonadota bacterium
ATTTTAAAAACTGCAGGAATAGAGGTCATAGAAACAGTAAGAGCGAAAGATTTAGCCCGCCATAATTCCGGCGGGTGAAGATTTTAGATTTTTCAATTCAAAAACAGGTATTGATGTATTGATCATGTTGACACTTCTTATAGGAGGACTCTTATGCTGTTGGACGTTTTTGTTTTCGTTGTCCTGACGGTTATTATCGCCGCCGTCGCTTTCATAGCAGTCAAACTGGGTGGATTGCCAGGCAAAATCGCTAAAAGCCGGAACCATCCACAAGCTGATGCCATTAACGTATGCGCCTGGCTTGGGCTTATCACACTGGGGGTGGCGTGGCCCATTGCCCTGGTTTGGGCATATACCCGCACTGCCCAGGCGGCGGTCACCGAAGAAAAGGCCACTGCCGAACTTACGTCGGCCATCGGGGATATGTCTGAACGCCTCATCGCATTGGAGAAGAAGGTGAGCACCCTGACGGCTCAGGAAGGAGGTGGGGCATCATGATAGCTTTCCTGACTATCTGTTATTGCGGGCTCATCTGGCTCATTTTCTACAAGCTAAAACTCGCCAAGTTTGATCTTCGCGCCAAGGCTGTTGCTGCACTGATTGGTATTGCCGGCATCCTGGCCCTCCTAATCGCGATGAATTTGTGTCAACCCTATTCAAAGGACTTGCGGATCTACAAACCTATCGTCGAAATCGTTTCCAGGGTGACTGGCAGGGTGATACAGGTGGCTGTAAAACCGAATGTGCCGCTGAAAGAGGGTGATCTGCTCTTCAAAATCGATCCCGTCCCATATCAGGCAGAGGTGAATCGCCTTGAGGCCGCACTCGCCGAGGCAGAGCAGATGGTTCCACAATTGAAAGCCGCCTTGGACGCCTCCACAGAGACGCTTAAGAAGAGGAAAGCCGAGCGTGAACGGGCTAAGGTGGAGTACGACAGAAACCTAAAGCTCGCCAAACAGTCTGCAGCCGCTCAGAAGGTGGTTGTTCGCTGGAAGACGGAGTATCAGTCGTCGCAGGCTGCTGTACGCGAGGCGGCGGCGCAGAGGGAAAGGGCCCGGCTTGCTTATAAATCCCAGATCCACGGTGAGCACACATCTGTTGCGCAGCTCAAGGCTGTACTGGAGAAGGCGCGCTGGGCGCTGAAGGAGACCGCAGTGTACGCGCCCGCCAATGGGTTTGTTACCAACATGTCGCTCCGGCCTGGGCAGGTGGCGAGTCAGATGGTATCAAGGCCTGTGATGAGTTTTATCTATGATTTCGAGCCCATTTTCATCGCCAGCTTCACGCAAAATGCCCTTCGCCACATCAAGCGGGGAAACCCTGTTGAAGTCGCCCTCGACAACCATCCAGGGAAAATCTTTCACGCCACGGTACAAGATGTTATTTCAGCCACAGGACAGGGACAACTCCCTCCCAGTGGAACCCTTAAGGAATTTACCAGCACGGAACCGCGGGGCCGATTCCCTGTTCGTCTCAAACTGGACGCAGATCCCTTCGAGCTGGATTTACCGGCCGGAGTCGCTGGTGTTGCAGCGGTTTACACTGACAAGGCGAAGCCAATTCGGATTGTTAGAAAGGTAATCATTCGCATACACAGCTGGATGAACTATTTACCCTAAATGGTGTTTTGGACCCCGCTGATCCAAGCTTGATTGGACCGAGCTGGATCACAATGGATTGACTGGCCCTGCCACTGGCAGATTTTTAAAGATAAGGAACATTGAATAATGTGATGGGGTCTTGACTTACCTTAGAAATATTTTTTAACTTTAAACTACTGGAAAGGAGAACGGGAAAATGAAAGCAAAGAGGATACTCAACATGATGATGGTTGTCACACTAACAATTGGCCTGATGGCCGGGGTTGCATCTGCGGTACGGGAAATATGGCAAGTCGTATCCGTTACGGCCGAAGTACAAAAGGTCGATCTGGAAAAACGCGAACTTACGATCAAGGACCAGCAGGGCAATGTTTCGTCCTTTACCGTAGACAAGCAGGTCGAACGGCTCAACGAGGTTAAGGCGGGCGATAAAATTAAGGTCGACTACTACGTATCACTGGCCTCGGAAATCCGCGAACCGACCGCTGAGGAAAA
>JADFWI010000429.1 GCA_015222985.1 Pseudomonadota bacterium
AAGCTATTTAACCGACGAGCAACGCAGCCAGGCGGGATGGATCGGCGCATCAAAATGTGAAGTTATTTTTGAGCGAGCCCTAAAAGCAGAAACAAGCCATGACAAGAGTTGACAAATCGGTAAAGAGCTTTCTGGTGGTTGTTTTTCTAGCAGCATTGGTATTTTCGCCTTTCTCCGTTAGCGCCGAACCTCAGGGCAAGGTTATCATCTTCCATGCAGGGAGCCTGACAGTGCCTTTTGCCAAGATGGAAAAAATCTTTGAAGCCAAGTATCCTAAGCTGGATGTACTCCGTGAGGGAGGCGGGAGCACCAAGATGGCACGTATGATTTCAGAACTTCACAAGCCTGCCGATATAATGGGTTCTGCTGATTTCAAGGTTATAGACAAGACCCTGATTCCCGAATATGCGGTGTGGAACATCCGTTTTGCAACCAACCAACTGGTTCTCTGCTATACGGACAAAAGCCGCTTTGCAAACGAGGTTAATGCCGACAACTGGTACGACATCCTTGGCCGAAAAGGGGTCGTCTGGGGACATTCGGATCCCAATCTTGACCCCTGCGGCTACCGGAGCCTCATGGTGCTGCAGTTGGCTGAAAAACACTACAATAAGCCAGGACTTTATGAAAGCCTGATCGCCAACCGGCCCAAGGAAAATATCAGGTCCAAATCAGTTGAGCTCGTTTCCCTCTTAAAAACAGGGCACATGGACTACGCGTGGGAGTACCTCTCCGTGGCGGTCCAGCATGAGCTAGAATACGTGGTTCTTCCTGATAAGATCAATTTAGGCAATTACAAAAATGACAGTTTTTACAAACAAGCCTCCGTGAAAGTGACCGGGAAAAAACCGGGAACCTGGATGACGCGCACAGGCAAATCCTGCACCTACGGGATCACCATGATCAAAGATGGACCAAATGCGAAGGCCGCCCTGGCCTTGTTGGAATATGTGCTTGATCCTGATGGCGGCCTGAAGATCCTCAGGGAAATGGGCCAACCGCCCTTTGTTCCATGCAGAGTCCCCACTGCAGAAATGAAAGCCATGCTTCCGCCATCTCTTCAGAAGCTGGTTGAGGTTAGAAACTAGCAGTGTGAAAACATAGAATGCGGAAGAGACCTGACCCATTTGTATGGTTGACCATTTTCTCTACCTCGATCATCCTGTTCTTCATTCTGCTTCCTCTGGTCGAGATGGTGGCCCAGCCCTCATTTAGTAGTCTCAAGGAGGCTATAACCGACAGGGACGTAGTCAACTCCATCTGGCTCAGTATCTATGCGTCAGGCCTGGCGGCGATCATATCGTTTGTTATTGGCACGCCTTTCGCTTATCTTATCGCGCGCAAGACTTTTTTTGGAAAAAAGTTCATAGAAAGCGTTGTGGATCTCCCCATAATGATTCCCCATCCTGTTGTGGGCATTGCTCTTCTTAGTGTTGCCGGCAGGGACCACTGGCTGGGCCAGTTCATGCATGCGTTTGGAATTCGTATCATGGGAAGCGTGACAGGAATTGTCTTGGTGATGGTATTTGTTGGGTTGCCATTCTACATAAACACAGCCAAGGCAGGATTCGAAGCCATTCCGAAGCGCCTTGAAAAAGTCTCACGCAGTCTCGGAGCATCCATGACCGGCACCTTCTTCCGCATCACGTTTCCACTGGCCTGGAGAAGCATGCTGGTCGGGATGATCATGTGCACAGCCAGGGCCATCAGTGAATTCGGGGCAATAGTCATTGTTGCCTACCACCCCATGATTGCGCCTGTTATGATCTACGAGCGTTTCACTGCGTACGGACTCAAGTATTCGCAACCAGTGGCCGTCTGGCTAATTCTGGTTTCTCTTTTGCTGTTTCTCCTTCTGAGAATCGTTTCACTTCCGAAGCAGGCAAAGGTATGATCCAACTGAACAGGCTCCGCATTGATTTGCCGAGATTTTCAATCCAAGACATTGATCTGTCTATTGAAAAGGGGCAATTCTTCATCCTTCTCGGCCCGACCGGAGCAGGCAAAACCCTGGTGCTGGAGGCCATCATGGGATTAGCGCCGGTGACCAGTGGGCAAATTATAGTGGCCGGAAAGGATGTGACTCATCTGCCTCCTGAAAAGCGCGGCATGGGGATCGTCTATCAGGATTACGCCCTCTTTCCCCACCTCACAGTGCTCAAGAACATCAGCTACGGTTTGCGCTACCGCAAAATCGATGAGCAACCCACAGAAAAACATCTGGACAGACTGATTGACCAGTTGAATCTCTCGCACCTGGTTGACCGCTCCATCCACAATCTGAGCGGAGGGGAAAAACAGAGAGTCTCCCTGGCCCGTGCCCTGGCCGTAAATCCCTCAGTATTGCTTCTGGACGAACCGCTCTCTGCTCTGGACCCGAATTTCCGAGAAGACCTCCGGCAAGTGCTCAAAAAACTCCATCAAGAGTTGCGAATCACGTTCTTGATGGTCACCCACGATTTTGCTGAAGCGCTGTTTCTTGGTGAACAAATGGCCATCATCAATCTTGGCAAAATCGAGCAGATCGATCCTGTGTCTCGAGTTTTTCAACAGCCGGCCACCCCTTTTGTGGCTGAATTTGTTGGCATGAAGAATATCTTCCCGGCTACATTCAATAAGAACCGGGCAATTGTGGACAATCTGGAATTATGTCTCCAAGCCCCACCTGAAGGCCGTAAACGCTACGTAGGCATCAGGGCGGAGGATGTTTCCATCAGCAAGATAAGGCCATCCAACAATGGCCTTAACGTCTTTAAGGGAAAAGTATCTGACATAATCGATCGAGGTCTTTACTACGAAGTCTCTGTCAGCACGGAAGAGGTAGTTTTCAGGGCCATGCTCACAAAGAGCGCTCTTTTTGAGATAAATCCGTCGGAAACAAAAGAAATCCACATCGCCATACCATCATCTGCCATCCACGTTTTTTGAAGTTGACATATGAGCAGTCTTTTCCTATAATAATAAAAATAAATAAGAATCTTTTTCAATACTTACACACCTTAGAGGATTATTGTGCCTATCGATTTTCAAGGCAGCAGAGTCGTCTCATTTGCAAGTCGGCAGTCAACTGAGATCGCCGACCTCATCAGACAAGCAGGGGGAAAACCCGTCAATGCTCCAAGCATGCGCGAGATTCCTCTTGAGCATAACACCGAAGCCCTCAGGTTTGCCACACTGCTCCTAGCCGGTTGGATCGATGTGCTGGTCCTCATGACCGGTGTTGGCACCCGGCTTTTGGTCAAGACAATAGCCACAACATACGACACCAGGGAATTCATTGAAGCGCTCAGGTCGGTCAAGCTGGTTGCGTTGGGACCAAAGCCCGCCGCTGCATTGCAGGATATGGGGTTGGCGCCTGCTATTCTGGTTCCGGAACCCTACACGTGGAAGGATTTACTGACCAGACTCGACGAGAAATATCAAGTGGACCAAAAAAGAGTGGCGATTCAAGAGTACGGCAACTCGAATCCCGATCTGATCAAAGGGTTGGAGGAGCGGGGAGCTGAGATTGTGGCTGTGCCTCTTTATCGATGGGATCTGCCGGAAGATCTGCAACCACTCCACCAGGCTATCCGGGATATCATTGCCGGAGAGAGTCCGTGTGTGGACTTTGCATTGTTCACCAGCGGGATCCAGGTTCAACACCTGTTCAAGGTAGCCAAGATGGATGGCGTCGAAAGGAAATTGCAGGAAGCATTCAAGCGGATTTGCATCGGATCTGTGGGACCTGTTGCCAGCCGAGCCATTGTCGAACAAGGACTAACCGTTGATTACGAGCCTGATAGAACGAATATGGTGCACCTGGTCCGCGAGATGGCCCGCCGCGGACGCGATTTGCTCTCCAAAAAACGCGTGGCCTGCAAGAAGGGTGTCAATACAAACCAATGGCAGCGTATTGACATGGTTTGGCAACCGGGCGACAGCGGAGAGGCTTCTGCAACGGATTCTGTGTTTGTAAAGGCATGCCGGCGAGAACTAACCCCTTACACGCCTGTGTGGATCATGAGGCAAGCCGGCCGGTACCAGCGTGAATACCTGAAAATCCGGAAAAAAGTGACCATGCTGGAGTTATGTAAAACCCCGGAGCTTGCCGCTGAAGTTACTCTGATGGCCGTAGACCGCCTCGGTGTGGACGCGGCAATTATTTTCGCAGATATTCTTCTTGTCACAGAGCCTATGGGGTTGCATCTGGAATTCGTAAAGGGTGAAGGCCCGGTTATCCACAACCCCGTGCGCACGCGCGAAGACGTGCACAGCTTGAAAAAAGCTGATGTGAGAGAGCTCGCTTATGTATTTGATGCCCTGAAAATCACACGCCGTGCCTTGCGGCCGGATATCGGATTGATCGGTTTTGCCGGAGCGCCGTTTACCATAGCCTCATACATGATCGAGGGTGGCAAATCAGCCCACTACGTGAAAACCAAGACCATGATGTACAGTGACAGGGCTACCTGGCATGAACTCATGGAACGTCTGACAGATGTCTTGATTGAATACCTGAACGGCCAAATTGCAGCTGGAGCTGATGCGGTCCAGCTCTTTGATAGCTGGGTCGGATCTCTATCGCCTGATGATTACAGACAGTGTGTCATGCCCCACGTTAAGCGACTTATTGACGGGATCGACAAATCCGCGCCGGTGATAAATTTCAGCACAGGCAACCCGGCGTTGTTGCCGTTGATGAAGGAAGCCGGTGGCGATGTTATCGGGCTCGATTGGCGCTCCGACCTGGCAGAGGCGTGGTCCATACTCGGTGATGATGTCGCCGTCATGGGCAACATGGACCCCATAGTGTTGTATAGCTCCCCCGAGGAGATCCGGGCACATGTTCAAGCGATTCTGGACAAAGCTGCGGGGCGGCCGGGCCACATCTTCAACCTGGGCCACGGCATCTTGCCTGACATGCCGCCTGAGAACGTGGCCGAACTAGTGGATGCGGTCCACAAACTGTCGGCGAGGTGACAACAGATAGGACACGGGGAAGAATGGATGCCCCATATGACAAAAAAACCAAACCCCTTTGACGCTGTACTAGTAATCGCCTTTGGCGGACCGGAAAAAATTGAAGATATCCGTCCGTTTCTAACAAAAGTCACACAAGGCCGCGTTCCGGCAGAACGTCTAGAAAATGTCGCCCGTCACTATGAACTCTTCGGGGGCAAATCGCCGGTAAAGGAGATCACTTTCCGGCAAGCAGAGGCCTTGAGAGCAACGCTGGAAAAGCGCGATATGCCACTGCCTGTTTACGTGGGCATGCGCAACTGGCACCCATTTTTGACAGATACAGTGCGACGGATGAGCCAGGATGGCGTCAAACGGGCAGTTGGGGTGATCATGTCCGTTTACCAGAGCAGATCAAGCTGGGGTCAATATCAAGCCGATGTTGCCAATGCCATAGCCGAAACAGGGGTAGATCTCAGTGTTTCCTATACTCAACCGCTCTTTGATCAAGGCGGATTTATCCAAACCGTTTCAAACCGTGTGAGGGAATGCCTGGAAAAGGCCCCTGAACCTGATCGCAAGGAGGCCCATATCCTCTTTACGGCCCACAGTCTACCCTACAGTGATCCCCAGGTCGAACTCTATGCCAAACAGGTGCATGCTTCGGCAACACTCGTAAGTAACAACCTGAATCATGCTGACTGGCAACTGGCCTACCAGAGCCGCAGTGGCCGGCCTCAGGATCCATGGCTCGAGCCGGACATCAACGATGTTTTGCGAAACTTGCAAAGCCGCAGGGTCAAGCACGCAATTGCAGTGCCCATCGGGTTCGTATGCGATAATATCGAGGTCTTGTACGACCTTGACGTTGAAGCCAAAGAGACTGCAACACAAGCAGGCATCACGTTGCTCCGTGCCAAGACTGTGAATGACGACCAGGTATTTGTGAATGGCCTGGCTGATATGGTAACGAGGGCTGCTGAAATGCCTAAAATGAGCTAAAATGCCTAGAGTCTGGTGAAATGCCTAAACTGCCTAAAGTGAAATACAGTGAAACAAAATTGCAGGTGATGCTATTAGTAGTTTAGGAATTCAGTTACTAACTCCCTAACTTCACTTAATTTTAGGCATTTTAGGCACTTTAAACTTTAGGCATTTCTCTCCTGTTTCCAGCTCATCCAGGACAGGGTCATTCGAAATATGCCCAATCAGCAAAAAACTGCAAGGATCATCATCATTGGCGGAGGCATTACGGGCCTGAGCGCTGCTTACCGGCTATCGGAGTTGAGTCGAAAAGGAACAATACCGCTGGACATCACGTTGATCGAGGCTCGTGATCGCTTGGGCGGTGTCATTCATACGATCAAACGAGATGGTTTTTTGATCGATGCCGGCCCTGACAACTTTGTGACCGCCAAACCATGGGCCCTGTCCTTGGCTCGCCGTCTTGGCTTGGAATCCGAACTGATAAACACCAATGAAGCCCACCGCAGCGCCATGGTTGTGCGCCGGGGCAAGCTCATGCCAATTCCCGAAGGGTTTCTTCTCATGGCGCCCACACGGTTCATGCCGGTTATCACCACCCCGCTCTTCTCATTGCCCGGAAAACTCAGGATGGGAGCAGAGATGTTCCTGCCCGCGAGAAAAGTCAATGAGGATGAATCACTGGCTTCCTTTGTCATCCGACGATTCGGACGCGAGGCCCTGGACCGCGTGGTCCAACCCTTGATTAGCGGCATCTACACCGCAAAGCCGGAAAGGCTCAGCCTGAGAGCAACTATGCCCCGCTTCCTCGATCTGGAAAGCAAATACGGCAGTGTGATCAAGGGAATGCGGGCCGAAGGGAAGAACCGCCAGACTACCGGCAGTGGCGCACGTTACGGCATGTTTGTGACCTTCAGGGACGGCCTGCAGACACTGACTAATGCTCTCAAGCATCACTTGAACCATGTTCGCTTTCGATTGAACGAACATGTTGTTCTCGTGACAAACAAAGCCAGTACTGATGCTATCCCATATTGGACGGTTGAACTGAAAGATGAGACATGCGTTGAAGCAGATGGCGTCATCATCGCCGGACCATCCAAACACGCGGCGCGATTGCTCGCAGGAGTGGATAAGGAACTGGCCGAACAGTTGTCAGCCGTGCAATATGCATCCTCCGCAGTTATTTATCTTGCCTACAGACGGGAGCAAATAGCACATCCCCTGGACGCCTTCGGATGCGTTGTTCCCGTCGCGGAAAGGCGTAATATCATAGCAGCATCCTTTAGCAGCGTAAAATATAAAGGCCGGGCTCCAAAAGGGCACGTCTTGCTCCGCGCCTTTATGGGCGGGGCGCTGAGGCCGGAGATCCTGGAACGCGATGACAAAGGGCTCATTGAAGCCGCTCGTCTCGATCTGGATAGTCTGCTGGGTATTGCCACGCCGCCCCGCTTTGCCATGGTGTACCGCTGGCCTGAATCCATGGCACAATACGATGTTGGTCATCTTGATCGGGTGGCAAGCATGCGACGGCGGATTAGCAGATATCAGGGCTTGCAACTGGCAGGCAATGGTTTTGAAGGGGTCGGGGTTCCGGACTGCGTCCGCGCGGGAGAACAAGCGGCCGAAGAGCTAATGCGTGACATCCAGAATCTCCCTGATCTTGTGAGATAGCCGTTTCATGCTGAAAGGTTTTTGTATGAAACCATTACAACCTTGTTCCAATATCTGGGTCACTTGGCTGGTGACGCTGTATCCACTCGCAAGCAGAACCTTGACATCAGGATCGATCTCCTTCATTCGCTCGTAGGTCTTGCCGCCGTCCATGTCCGGCATGATCATATCCAAAATCACCAAATCCATCTCACCTTTGTTCTTCTCATAGAGATCTACCGCTTCTCTTCCACCTCTGGCCAGCAATACCTTGTAGCCCATTTGTTTCAGCATCTCCTCGCCAACTTCAAGGATTATGCTCTCGTCATCTACCATGAGAATCGTCCCGGTCCCTGTCAGTATCTCGGCTGATCTATCTGTCTCTTCTGTGACTTCCTTGTCGGAGACCGGCAAATAGATATTGAACGTCGTGCCGTGGCCCTTCTCACTGTAAACGTTTATGACGCCTCCATGGTTTTGGACCATTCTATAAGCAAAGGCAAGACCTAGACCAGCGCCCACTCTCTTGGTTGTAAAGAATGGCTCGAATATCATCGCCTGCGTTGCTTGATCCATGCCGATTCCCGTGTCAGTGATAGAGATCCTTACATAATGACCCCGTCTCACACCGAAAAACTCGGCATAGTCATCGTCAAATTCAACGTTTTCGGTTTCAATATTAAGTTCCCCGCCCTCGGCCATGGCCTGCCAGGCATTGTAATATATGTTCAACAGCACTTGTTCTATCTGGCCCTCGTCGGCTTCAGCCATCCAGGCATCCTGCTGAAACCTCGCATGTATCTTTATCTCTTCTCTGGTTGACCCAAACAACTCGGAACTCTTCTTTGCCAGCTCATTGAGATCAGTTGGTTTGGCCTCGTAATCGCCTCCGCTGGTAAAACCCAGAAGTTGTTTGCTAATTTCATGTCCCCTCTTAATGTATTCTTCGACCCTCTTCATTTTCTCGTACACTGGACTGCCATGATCAAGGTCAGTCATAATCAAAGAGGCATTGCCCTGAATACCCATCAACAGATTATTGAATTCATGGGCTATGGCACCTGCAAGAGCGCCCACTGCTTCCATCTTCTGATCATGCTGAGCTTGTCTTACGAGACGTTTCTCTTCGGTGACATCCCTCAGTGTCAGGCTGTAACCTCTCAGTTTGCCTTCCTGATTAAGGATTAGCGAGGTAGAGCACATGAATGACCCGCCCATATTGGACTCGCTTATCTCTTTGGTGTGCGGCTTCAACGTCTTTTTGGTAAGAACCAACGGACAGTCCTCGATTGGGTGCTCTTGCCCGTGTATTACCTCATGACACTTCCTGCCCACCAGCTTTTCCTTCTTTGTATTCAAGGCTTCAGCCGCAGCCCTGTTCACACGTGAAATGCGGCCTCCATCGTTTAGGACCATGACGATGTCGCCTACGGCATCGAATGTGTTTTCCCAATCCTCTTTGGCTCGAGTTAACGCCTCCAGCGCCTGACCTTGATCAGCGACTTCCTGTTCCAACTCCTCAACCCGTTGTTCCAGTTCTTCGTAATTCAACATGTAGGCCATTGGAATGTCCCTCAGTCAAACTCCCTTTATCATGTCCCCAATTCTCTCCGAAAGCACTCCCGCAGAGTACCTTGCAAGCACTGGTACCACTGGTAAATGCAATGAGTTGCCCATTTTTTTCGTTGCTATTAATGTGCCAACAATCAAAAAGCCGGTCTGTTTCACTAAGGGCTCGCGCAAGAACAAATTCGCAGAGTTGGCGCTCAGATTTGGTTCAGATTTGGCCGATCCGACTGAGCAAAACCGCAAGAATAGCGAGCTATTTCGAGGAGTTTGCAAATGAGGCATCGGTCAAAGATGGGCTGAAGCTGAGATGCCAAAATGTGAAGTTATTTTTGCGCGAGCCCTAAGGTCGTATACTGTAAACGGAATATACATCAGATCAAAGAAGGGGAAAAAGCCGTGGAGTCTTAGGGCCGGCATTTTGACGGCATGGTTTCCCGTCAATGTTTTGACACACCACGGCATACTATTTGACGGCGGGAGAAATCCAGAGGGCTCAAAGGGAAAAGCAAAGAACCAGAGAGTAAAGATTCGACACTTGATGCTGGATACCAGATGCCCGAGACTGGATATTCGTTGTCCTTCAAACCCGCACAAGAAATATGGCCGACGTACAGCTTTCGACTTTCAGCTTTGAGCCTTCAACCTTGAGCTTCCAGCTCTAATCATTATCTCCGCCAAGCAAGCCACCCAGACCACCCAGGATGGAGCCCTCGCCCTTTCTGCCCCCGCGTTGCGGAGCTGCTTGGAGCATCCGTCCTGCCAGACGCGAAAACGGCAGTGACTGCAACCATACCCTCCCAGGCCCGTGAAGCGTGGCAAAAAAAAGACCCTCGCCGCCGAAAAGCGCGGTCTTGATGTTGCCCGCCTGCTCTATCTCAAACTGCACATTCTTCTCCAAGGCTACCAGGCAGCCGGTGTCAACGTGCAGGATTTCGCCGTCTTTCAGTTCGCGCTCTACCACAGTGCCGCCCGCATGCAGGAAAACCAGACCGTCGCCCTCCAGTTTCTGCATGATAAAGCCCTCGCCGCCGAAAAGACCGGTCAGGATCTTGCGCTGGAAGTGAATGCCGATGGAGACTCCCTTGGCAGCGCAAAGGAAGCTGTCCTTCTGACAGATCAGACAGCCGTCCACGTTCGTCAGGGTGACCGGGATGATATTGCCCGGATAGGGCGCGCCAAAGGCAACATGAGCCTTGCCATGGCCATTGTGGGTAAAGACCGTCATGAACAGGCTCTCGCCCGTGAGCAGGCGTTTGCCCGCACCCAACAACTTGTCCATGAACCCTCCGCCGCCACCTGATCTCGAGGCGTCGCCGAACACGGTCTCCATCACCACTGAGCTGTCCTTGTACATCATTGCGCCCGCCTCGGCCACCGCGCTTTCGCCGGGATCAAGCTCCACCTCGACAAACTGCATCTCAGCGCCCATGATCTTGTAGTCGATCTCGTGTGAGGCTCGGGTTGTAGGCGGTGGTGGGGCAACGCCCGGTGTGGTGGGCCGGCTCAGTTCCCCCACTTGAGATACAGGCAACCACTCCGCAAGCCCTTCGCGCCAGGCAAAGCCGTCAGGGTTGGCCTGGATCCTGGCCACTGCTTGCGATTGATCCATGGGACCTTCCTGCTTGCCGTCGTAACTTAAGTACCATTGTGACATAGATCTCTCCTC
>JADFWI010000430.1 GCA_015222985.1 Pseudomonadota bacterium
CAAATCGACCAAGTTCGCCCGGGACGTTTCTCAAGAACACTGAAAGCTGGATTTCTTTTCGCATTTGTGTTTCTTATCCTTTCCGTGAGAGTAACGGTTCACGGGTTCAGAGGAGACGCAAAGAACGCAGACTATGGAGCTGTCACTTTTATGAGTTCCAATTTCCCAACGCTCTTAAGAATCTTTCTCGCCAGTTTTTGCATGTGTTCAGTGACATCCGAGACAAAAAACTGATGCTCCCCCCTTTTTTTCAGGGTGCTTGCAATGTGCGTATTGTCGAGGAGGAAGTCTTTGACCGAACTAGATAACTCCTCTGAAGAGTCGATAATTTTCACACGCTTGCCGATTTTTGCCTGTATGATTTCTTTTAGAAGGGGATAGTGGGTACAGCCCAGGATCAGCATGTCAACCTGCTTGACTTTAAGGGGGTGCAAGTATTTCTTGACTATTCGCCTGGTCTCTCCCTTCTTCAGCCACCCTTCCTCGACCAGCGGCACAAGCAGGGGGCATGAAGCGGCATAAACCTCCATGTCCGGACGCAAGGCCCTGATCTTATCCTGATACACGCCGCTATTGACCGTTGCCCTGGTTCCAATGACTCCGACGCGCCGTCCTTTTTGATGGGAGACCGCCTTGTGGACCGCAGGGGATATGACCTCAAAAATTGGAACGTCGAAGCGTTGCCTCAAGGCATCTGTGGCCACGCTGGATGCGGTGTTACAACCGACCACGAGGATACGGGCACCCCTGTCGAGGAGCATTTCTGCATCCTCGATAGCGTATTGAATGACGGTTTGAGGGCTTTTCGTGCCGTAGGGCGTACGGGCAGTGTCACCGAAATACAAAATATCATACTCCGGAAGGCATTGCCTCAGAGCCCTGACCACTGTAAGACCACCAATGCCGGAATCAAATACACCGATCAAGCGAGTGCCTCCTTTACTGAAGCTGAAAGCTGAAAGCGATTAGAAAATATTCCATCATACTTTGAGCCTTGACCCTTCACAGTTTGCCAGTACTTGCCTCACACAGTTGATAAGATCTTCCCGGTTGACATCTGTGCGAATACCTGGACACATCGACCCCATAGCATCCCAGTTTGTGGGATCTACCAGGATGCTTTGAATGAAGGGCCAGAGCTTACACATGCGAGGTTTGACTTCGTGAATCGTGCAGACTTCCTTCCAGAAGACACAGTAGCCTGACTCGGAGACTCTGATCAAAGGCCGCCCCCCAGACCACTGGCAATAATCTTTGAGAAAGGACTCTGGGTCTATATGCAGATATTGGGAAATGGCTTTGGTTTCTTCTTCATTTACAAAGGCGCCGCCGTAGCCCTTGCAACATTCGCCACACATTTGACACTCAAAGAAGTCCGAAGGCTTAGCCGAATTTAAGATCCTGTCTCCTTTCCATGGCCCGCTTTATGGTGACGTCGTCCAGATACTTCAAGTCACTTCCCATGGGGACACCTGAGGCTATTCGTGTCACGCGCACGGGGTATGCCTTGAGGAGTTCATTCAAGTATGACGCAGTGGACTCACCTTCCACGTTTGTATTGGTGGCAAGGATGAGTTCTTGTATTTCGCCTTGCGCAACCCGCGCAGCAAGTTCCTTGATTTTGAGGTCATTCGGTCCGATGCCGTTCATCGGAGACAGGACGCCATGGAGCACATGGTAAAGGCCCTTAAAGGCCCCTGTCTTTTCAACTGCCACCAAGTCGCTGGGCTGTTCAACGACGCACAGAATCGAATGATCCCGATTCGGATTCACGCAAAGCGAGCAAGGATCCGTATCTGCAAGGCCAAAGCACTTGGAGCAAAGCCTTACCTTGTCCTTGACTTCAAGGATGCTTTGTGACAGCCCTTTGGCCTCCTCGTGGCGCGATCGCAGGATATGGAGAGCAAGACGGGTGGCAGTCTTTTCGCCAATACCAGGAAGTCTTGAGAGATGTTTGATCAGCCGGACAAGGGATGGTGGATAGAACTCCATGTGTTACCAGACCTTACGTAAGACCGGGAACCTTAAAGCCACCGGTCAACTTCGTCATTTCTTCAGATACCATGTCCTGGGCCTTTTTCAAGGCATCATTGACCCCGGCTACAATCAGATCCTCAAGCATTTGCACATCATCGGAATCCACAACCTCAGGATCGATCTTGATGGATACCAATTGCTGTTTGCCATTGGCAGTGACTCTTACCATGCCGCCACCGACTGATGTCTCAACTGTTTTATCAGCCATCTCCTCCTGGAGTTTGAAGATTTGGGACTGGAGTTTTTGTGCTTGCTTTAACATATTGCCCATACCTTTTGCCATTTTTCCCCTCCGTTACAAAATTTTTACATCCACGACCCTGCCCTGAAAGACCTCAAGGGCATCTGTCACAACGGGATGACTCAGAGCTTCCCTCTTTTGGCGTTTTGTTCTGTCAGTTTCCTTGTCTTTGAGCTGGTTGTTTCGGGGTATCCTGTCTTTCGCCTCCTCAATCTTGATCGTCATGTTCCGATTAAAGAACTGGCTGCAGACTTCCTGGATAGTGGCGATGCTCTTTTCGTCGCGGAGTCGTGCCAGAAAAAAGGAGTTTCCTCGCACTGTGATTTCCAGGAAATCTTCACCAACCCTGGTCAACATAGCCTTTTCAAAGCTGGGAACCAGGGACTGACAGCGTTCATTGAAGATGGAAAGCAGTTGTTGCCAGGTCTGTTCAAGGTTTTCAGAATATCGTGGCGTTACATCTCCGTGTTCTATCTTACCCGAGATCCCGACACTCTCCTGCTTGGGTGTTTGAACAGACTCCTTTTGCTCAAACGGAGCGTAGCTTTCTCCCAGCCCTTTGGCGACTCGGTCGAGCTTATCTATTATTTGATCAAGGGAGAAAACATTCTTGAATTGGGCAAGTTTGATGAAAAGCGCCTCCAAGGCCAGTTTCGGCTGGGCTGAAAGCCTGATGCCGACCTCTGCTTCGAACAACATGGCAAAGATCTGGTTAACCGACTCCAAAGAGACATCTTTCACCTGTTGTTTCATGAGTGACATTTCATGCGCAGGGGCATCAACCAGAGGATGCCCGCCATCGCCCATCTTTACTACGAGTAGGTGCCTGAAGTGCTCCAGCATCTGCATGTAGACACGCTTCAGGTCATGGCCATAATTGTAAAGCTCGTCAAGTAAATTAAGGGCCATTGGCACATCGCCGGCAAGCAAGGCGGCCGAGAGATCAAAAAGCGCTTTTCGGTCTATGGCGCCCAGACTGTCCAATACCTCGATGTCGCTAACCTCGCTGCCCGAATAGGCCATGACCTGATCAAGAAGGCTTAAGGCGTCACGCATGCTTCCGCCGGCCTCACGGGTTAGGAGACGAAGGCCATCCTTGCTGATTTTAAATGACAAGTCTCTACAGAGACGCTCCAGGTATTTTACGATTTCTTCAAGAGACACGCGCCTGAAGTTATGCCTCTGGCATCGCGAGAGGATAGTGATGGGGATTTTGTGGGCTTCGGTGGTTGCAAAGAAAAAAAGGACATGGGAGGGCGGCTCCTCCAGGGTCTTAAGAAGGGCGTTAAATGCCGGGGCCGTGAGCATGTGGACTTCATCGATAATGTAGATCTTGAATCGACCACGACCGGGCATGTATTTGATGTTGTTTCGGAGCTCGCGAATCTCATCGATTCCCCGATTAGAGGCGCCGTCGATCTCAAACACGTCAAGGGCCACACCCTCGGTGATTTCCTTGCAGGACTGGCAGACGTTGCATGGAGATGGTGTGGGCCCGCGGTCACAGTTCATGGCTTTAGCCATAATCCGTGCAACAGAGGTCTTGCCCACACCCCTGGGGCCGGCAAACAAAAGGGCATGGGCTACCCTGTCAGATCTGATAGCGTTTTCGAGTGTTTGCGTAACGTGATTTTGGCCGACTACCTCTTCAAAGGTCTGTGGCCGATATTTTCGTGCGAGTACCAGATAGGACATATTTCAGTTTAAGTTTTTCAAAAGGATTTTGTAAGCGTTCGCAGGTTCAACGGTTCAGGGTTCCGTTGAACCTGAACCCTGAACCCGTGAACGGTTACCGTGGCGGAGAGAGAGGGATTCGAACCCTCGGTACCGCTTTTGGCAGTACACACGATTTCCAGTCGTGCTCCTTCAGCCAGCTCG
>JADFWI010000431.1 GCA_015222985.1 Pseudomonadota bacterium
CACATCAGTCTTTTCGTGGGAGAGGGCGTCATGGATAATCTTTGCGGCCAGTTCACCGGTCTCCATCGCTTTTCCAATACCTTCCCCGGTGAAGTTAAAGGTCGATCCGATAGTCTCGCCCGTGGCAATGAGATTGCCTTTGCCGGGGACAACGCTTTCTGGCAGTCCGCATCGGAGAGGAGCTGCCACCAGGTTACTGACCATCTTTCCCGACCGCATCACTTTGTGAGCCGGCGGGAATACCTTAACGAATTCATCAAAACGTTTGTTCAGACCCAGCCCTGATTTGCGCCCTTTGGTGTAGAACGCGATCACCCCCACGTTGTACAGATTGTCTCCCATGGGAAAGACCCAACCGTAGCCTGGCAGTACGGGGCGTACACACGAACCGACAAGGCAATCCAGTTTTTCCTTTGACGCCACATAACAGCGCGCTGCAACAGCGCTGGGGAAGGCCCGGTCGATCAACCGTAATGATTTGCCTAAGCCGACTTGAGCGCCTGTTGAAAGGATGACATAGCGAGCATGCAGAGGTTTGCCAAGGCCGTCAACGTGTACCGCACGGATATTTTCTCCTTCAACAGAAAAGCGCACAATTTTCCCGCAACAGAATATGGCCCCAGCCTCAACCGCCCGTTTGGCAAGAAGGGAGTCAAGATGTCTTCGCCGCAAGGTGATGTAGGGGCCAGGAACTTCAAGGGTCATTCCGCTGGTGCTATGTGCGCAGGCCATTTGCACTTCATGCCCTGCCGATCGGACAGTCTCATAGAGGCCAATTTTCTTCAAAAAGCGTATGGAATCGTGACTTAACCCGTCCCCACAAACCTTTTCGCGAGGAAAGGTCTCCTTGTCGAGTAATAGTGTCTTGTGCCCTTTGCCTGCAAGATATCCTGCCGCAACAGAGCCGGCCGGGCCAGCGCCGGCGACAATCACGTCCCAGCCAGTCTCTTGTAGTTCTTCGATGGGTTGTTGTCCGACCATATTGGGATGGAGCTAGCCTCTCAAATAATAAGTATGCGTCTCTGCTTATTTCCTTCTGTCGAAAAGTTGGAGCAGAAAATGGTGAGACAGATCTTAGACAGGTTGATTTGAAATGCCAATATTTATTTTTCAAGATGCGACTCTCTACGTTTCACGGTAGCAGATGGAACCTCCGTGGCCTGGCCGTCGGATTTCCGGCACGTGACTTGCATTACTCCTATCTCGTGCTGTATGCCCATAAGTCACATTTCCCTCAAAGGTGATGGCGAGGAGGTATTGACATGGGCCACATCTCTCTGAAAAAAGGAGCCTGAAAGAGTGCATTTCGTGGCTGTCCGGGCCGTCTTCTCGTTTCTTGTGCCTGGCGGATTGCTTTTAACAGCAGCGTGGGTGATCCTGCATATGGGCTTGCTGGAAGAATCGTTGCCCACGTTGGCGCACATCTACCTTTATGTGGTAGCGGTTGCCGGGGGCATGTTTGGCTGGCGTTTTAGCCGAAGCCGCCTGGTGTTTGCCATCATCGTTCTGGTTCTCGCTGACACGGCATTAGTGCATTTTGTTGCAGGCAGTTCTATGCACCAGGGAGTGGGGCGAACCGTGTTCAATGCCGTCGCCTTTTTGCTCCCCTTGAATCTGGTGCTGTTCTCGATGGTAAAAGAGCGCGGGATTCTGACCTTGCGGGGCATATGGCGCCTAAGCTTCGTTCTCCTCCAGCCAGTTGCTCTATTTCTGGTATGGAAGTACCAGCGGTGGGACATGGTGTCCTGCCTAGGTTTCGAATTCGTTCATATACCCTTTCTGACCGCCATCCCCCTGGCCCAGCCGGCCCTGTTGGCCTTTGCTGCAGCGTTTCTTCTCCTCACGTTTCAAATTTTCAAGCGCCGGGCGACCATTGAGTGTGGTTTCTTCTGGGCTCTGATCTCAGTACTTCTGGCTTTTGTGGCGGGCAGCGTTGGACCTCTTTCCACAGTCTATTTTGCCACTGCGGGGCTCATTCTCGTCGTCTCAACGGTTGAGAGTTCTCACAGCATGGCATTTCGAGATGAGTTAACCGGGCTGCCGGCGCGGCGAGCCCTGGATGAGGCCCTTTTCAAACTCGGCGGCTCCTACACCGTGGCCATGGCCGACATAGACCGCTTCAAGCAGTTCAACGACACGTATGGTCACGATGTGGGTGACCAGGTTTTGCGTATGGTCGGCTCAAAACTTGCCAAGGTAGCCGGCGGTGGGAAGCCTTTCCGCTACGGAGGTGAGGAATTTGCCGTGATTTTTCCTGGTAAGCTCGCGGATGAATCCATTCCCTATCTGGAAAGAGTGCGGAAGGCGGTCGCCGAATCAGACTTTGTCTTGCGCAGTCCCGACCGCCCAAGCAGCAAGCCCGATAGGCCGAGGCCGATGACGGGCCCTCGTAAGACGGTTTCTGTCACCATCAGTATCGGCGCAGCTGAACGAAACGAACGCAACACAAGTCCACAGCAAGTGATCAAAGCAGCGGACAAAGCCCTCTACGCCGCCAAAAAGGCCGGACGCAATCGGGTTAAGTCATAGCAAATCATGCCTGCTGTAGTTGATTTCCCTAATATCCAACCATCCAACACCAAATTCTTAAAAGACGACAACGGACTAACATCATGCTGACTGTCTTATCCGGAACGAATCTTGTGTATCGAACAGGACATATGTTAATCTACAAGTCGGGCATATGTTCGAGACGCTCTCTGCCAGGTGATTATTGCGGGGATAGGCTTTCGCATAGGAACAAAACATGCTTGGCGCACTGACACAGCAAGCACTGAATGTACTATTTCTCGGATGCACAAGCCTTGTTGCCATTGGTCTGGGGCGACTGGTTCTGTGTAGGACCGGCATAAGATTTGTTTCTTCCGGGGAATGGGCTGTTTTCTGCGCCGGGCTGGGTTTTGGAATCCTCAGTTATGCGGTTTTCTTGCTCTGTGCCCTGCAACTCCTTTATCCTGAGGCAGTCTATATTCTTTTCGGACTTTGTTCGGCCTTGGGCCTTGCAGGGTGGCTCAGGGGCCGATCTGGTTTGGACAAAACAACCTTTTCCGCGACAGATCTCACGTTGTGGGACAAGGCGTTCTTGATTGTTTTGGCCACATGCCTGTTTTTCGCCTTCTTGCTCGTGCTTACCCCGGCTATTGGCAAGGACGCTCTAATCTATCACCTGGCAGTCCCCAAGCTATTTCAGAAGCATCACGGATTCCATTTCATCGAAGGAAACATATTTGCTAACTACCCGCTGAGTAGTGAGATGCTGTATGCCATGGCTCTTGCCCTGCGTGGTGATGTCCTTGCCAAAGGGATCCATTTTGTCATTGGCTTATGCATCCTTCTAGGCATGTGGCAATTTGCAAGACACCATGTCTCTGAGTCCCGTTTTGTGCCCCTTGCGCTCCTTATCTTTTGCAGCATTCCTTCCGTCTTTGTCACCTCTCACATGGCCTACAACGACCTGACCGTGACTTTGTATGCCTTTTTGTCAGTATACGCATTTTTGAACTGGTTTAGCAGAAAGGAAAATGCGTGGCTGATCTTGTGCGGAGTGTTTTCCGGGCTGGCTATGTCCACGAAGTACACAGGGGTTTTTTTGCCGTTTTTGGGATGCCTGGGGACATTGTGGGCTTCTCGGCACCACGGAAGGGCTACTCAGCAGGCACTCCGGTCGCTATTGGTATATCTCGCATGCGCCCTTGTTGTGGGTAGTCCATTTTATGTCAAGAACTGGATCATGACCGGCAATCCGTTCTATCCCTTTCTATACGGAATATTCGGAGGTAGAGGATGGGAGCCTGATCAAGCGCGGCTCTATGAACAGTTTGTTCAAAACCTGGGCATGGGGCGAGGGCTTTTGGACTATCTGTTGCTGCCGTGGAACGTGAGCATAAATGCCAGGATGGCCAGCCAGCAGTTTGACGGTGTCATTGGGCCGGTGTTTATTCTGATTTTACCTTTTGTCCTTGGAATGCGAAAGATCTCCTTTGGGGCAAAGATCTCAATGGCCTATTGCCTATTAACTTTCATGTTCTGGGCCTCATCTGCGCAACAGATTCGATACCTCATCCCCGTGTTTCCGTTCCTGGCTATTATGACGGCCTATATCCTCAGTTACTATCGCAGGAAGAAGGTCGCATTTGGTCTGCTGATGGTTTTAGTTGCCGGTAGTCTGGGATTTAATGGGTATCATGTTGCCAGGGATTTTCTGAAGATAGGA
>JADFWI010000432.1 GCA_015222985.1 Pseudomonadota bacterium
CAGGCCATGTATGGACGAACACGCCAGCAAACAAAACGCACAGCAGACAGGTCGCTATGAGAATCCGGTGTTTTCTACATAGATAGGCCCGTGTCATAATCATCGGATCTGTCATCCCTTCTTGCCGACTCGTGATACTGCTTTTCAATGCCATACTCCTTGATCTTGTTCAGCAAACTCTTGTAGCTGGTTTTCAGCAAAACGGCTGCTTTCTTGCGATTCCAGTAGGTGTGAAAGAGCACATCCATAATGGCTTCTGTTTCAGCCTTTCGAGCCGCTTCTTTGCATACCTTCTTCAAGGATGGTGTTGGAAAGGTCCCAAATGCATTGGTCCCGCCCTCGCCACTGCTTAAAGGTTCGTCTGCATTGTTCAAAAGAGCCGTTGGGCCATAATGTGCAAGTTTTTCATGCAATGCCTCTTTATTCCCAAGTGCCGTGAAGCTCTGAATGCAGTTTTCCAATTCGCGAACATTTCCCGGCCAGGAGTACTCGTGGAGCCGTTCGCGTATTCGATCACTAAAGGGACTATACTCTCTGCCGTAGCGGGCTGAATATTGCCTCAGAAAGTGCTTGCACAACAGATCAATGTCTTCCTTGCGTTCCTTGAGAGGTGGGATGTGAATAGAGGCAACGTTAAGGCGGTAATACAGGTCCGACCTGAACCTGCCTTGGGAAACCCTCTCACCCAGATCGCAATTGGTAGCTGCCAAGACACGGGAATCGATTTTTGTATTGGTTGTGCTGCCCAGCGAGGAAAGCTCGCTGTCTTGAAGCACCTGTAGGAGTTTGGCCTGCATGGGCAAAGGGATTTCGCAGATTTCATCCAAAAGGATGGTCCCTAAGTCGGCAAGCTCAAATTTCCCCAGCTTTTTCTTGAAAGCCCCGGTAAAAGCTCCCTTCTCAAAACCGAAGAGTTCGCTCTCAAGAAGATTGGTTGGCAGTGCGGCGCTGTTGACTTTAATGAAGGGTTTGTCAGCCCTATGGGAAAACCTGTGAATTGCACGGGCCACAAGCTCTTTGCCTGTGCCGCTCTCACCGCTGATGAGGACCGTCACATCGGATCTTGCCAGACGGAGAACATACCGCTTTATTTGGACCATGGCCGGGGTTTGCCCGACAATCGTACGATCCAGTTCCTTGTAACAGGGGTCCTGGGATTCATGCACAAGTTGCTCGATTGTGCGTTTCAACTCATTAGTATCAAAACCGCTGGGCAAGTAAGAAAGGTTGGCACGCCCCGGAATTTTACCCCCGTCCGGCAAGCCTTCTCCGTCCAGAATAACAAGGATGGGTGTCCCGCTCTTTTCACGTTCTATGACATCGGCAAGAGCCCTTATCTGCCCTGCATGGTTGGTTGAGCCCAAAAGCAGCAGGTCTGGGTTGTGACGATGAAATTCTGCCAAAAACTCCCTTTTTCTTGTAAGCGTACGAGTGTGGTATCCGATTATTTCAACTAATTCAGCCAGATAATCACGTATCAATGAGGACTCTTCTATGACCAGCACCTTGATAGGTTCCATTCTGTTTA
>JADFWI010000433.1 GCA_015222985.1 Pseudomonadota bacterium
GCCTGCTCTTGGCTCGTAGTTCCCATGGGAGAGAGGTTTATTTTTTTGAAGCGGCGCAGCCGCGCTGTATAAAATCGCGAAGCGATTTTATTAAGGGTTCATGACACATGAAAGATCGGGGAATACGAAAAAGACGGATTGGCAGGGTTGTAAGTGACAAGATGGACAAGACTGTTGTCGTGGCCATAGATAGAATTGTCAAGCATTCTGTATACAAGAAGTATATTAAACGACGTTCCAAATGTGTGGCCCATGATGAGAAAAACATATGCGGTTTGGGCGACAAGGTAATGATCATAGAAACAAGGCCACTGAGCAAGACAAAGCGGTGGCGCGTTTGTGAGGTTATGCAAAAGGCTGTTTAAGGGGAATTGTGGCAGATGATACAGGCGGAAACCAAGTTACAGGTTGCGGACAATTCGGGAGCAAGAAAACTGTATTGCATCAGGGTACTGGGGGGGTCCAGGCGACGGTATGCAAGGATTGGTGATGTTATTGTTGTCGCAGTGAAGGAGGCAATACCACACGCGAAGGTAAAGAAGGGCGACGTAATGCGGGCGGTCGTGGTCAGGACAACAAAGGAATTGCGCAGGCCTGATGGTTCTTACATTAAGTTTGACGATAACTCGGCGGTGCTGATCAATCCGAATGGGGAGCCCGTTGGAACCCGTATCTTTGGCCCTGTGGCCAGAGAACTTCGAGCAAAAAAATTTATGAAGATCATTTCATTGGCTCCAGAGGTATTATAGCCCGGGAGCTCTGGCAAGGGGGAAGCCGTCTATGGCAGCCGGAAGGTGCAGCATCAAGAAGGACGACAGAGTCAAAGTAGTGGCCGGCAAGGAGAAGGGCAAGATCGGCAAGGTCCTAAGAGTGCTTCATGAGAAGGAACGCCTTATAGTTGAAAATGTCAATTTCGTGAAGTGTCATACGAGACCCGGGGGCAAGACACCTCGCGGGGGGATTATAGAAAAGGAGGCCTCCATTCATTGGTCCAACCTGATGCTGATGTGTGACAAGTGCATAAACCCCATTAGGGTTAAGATGCAGCGCCTTGAAGATGGCAAGAAGGTCAGGGTCTGCAGCAAGTGCGGAGAGATCATTGATAAGTGATTTGACTCTTAGAGGCTCGTTATGTCTAATTTGAAGACGTTTTATCGACAACAAATCGTTCCAGAACTCATAGGCAAGTTTGGGTATAAAAATGTCATGCAGGTCCCAAAACTGAGTAAGATCGTGCTGAACATGGGGCTTGGAGAGGCAATACAGAATATCAAGGTTCTTGATTCTGCCATGGAAGAACTTGCACTGATCGCGGGCCAAAAGCCAGTGGTAAGGCGCGCACGCAAATCGATTGCGTCGTTCAAGCTCAGGGCAGGTATGCCGATAGGCTGCACGGTGACCCTTCGAGGGGATCGCATGTATGACTTATTTACAAGGCTTGTTAACATTGCATTGCCGAGGTTGCGGGACTTTCGCGGGGTATCGGGCAAGGCCTTTGACGGGCGGGGCAACTATTCCTTGGGCATCAGGGAACATATCATATTTCCGGAAATCGAGTATGACAAGATCGACAGGATTCAGGGGTTGAACATAACCGTCGTGACCGATGCGGAGACTGACGAGGAAGGCAAAGAGCTCCTAAGACTAATGGGAATGCCTTTTACGAACTGAGAAGAAGGAGGAGTGGGTGGCAAGGAAAGCTCTGAGGGTTAGGGTGAAACGCGAACCCAAGTTTCGCAGTAGGGCCTATTCAAGGTGTCCAATATGTGGACGAGCCAGGGCCTTTATGAGAAAATTTGGCGTTTGCCGCATATGTTTTAGGCACTTGGCGCTTATGGGGCAGTTACCAGGGGTAGTCAAGTCGAGCTGGTAAGAACTGGTCATTGAGGCCGCCGTCCTGCTCTGTTCGCCAAACTGATGGCTGATGACCACGGTAGGATCCCGATGAAGGAGATAAGTAATGTCAGTAACTGATCCGTTGGCTGATATGCTGACCCGTATCAGGAATGCAGATACGGCCAAACATGGCAAGGTGGACATTCCCGCATCTAACATGAAGATCAGCATTGCCAAGATATTGAAAAGCGAAGGCTACATTAAGAACTATAAATTGCTCAGAGAACAAGG
Source organism: Pseudomonadota bacterium (assembly GCA_015222985.1). Classification (GTDB taxonomy): domain Bacteria; phylum Desulfobacterota; class Desulfobacteria; order Desulfobacterales. The sequence goes on from JADFWI010000433.1 coordinate 2,128, forward strand.
CCATGGGATATTGAGACTTTATCTCAAGTATCGACAGAGCAACCAGGGAATTATTACAGGACTGAAGCGCTTGAGCAAACCGGGCCGACGAGTGTATGTTAAGAAGAAAGATATACCTTTTGTTTTAAATGGAATGGGTATAGCTGTGCTCTCGACCTCAAAAGGGATTCTTACGGACCGTGAAGCGAGAAAGCAGAATGTCGGCGGCGAGCTTTTGTGCGGTATCTGGTAGGTTAGGGGGTTATTTCCTGAGCCGAACAAGCCGGAAACCAAAGGAACAAGATTACCACGTGATGTTCTCAAGGCGAACGCCGCAAAACACGAGGGGGCACGCCTCTTCTTAAGGCGTAGAGCCGCAAAGCACGAAGAAAAGATTTCCGGAGAAATTTCGTGTCTTCGAACTTTCGAGGTGGTCTTTAGCGATCCTCTGGCAGAAGAAACCCATTTTGTTGATAACCGACTAAGAAAGGGTGTACCGATAATGTCACGAGTGGGAAAGCGACCAGTTCCCTTACCCGATAGCGTGACCGTCTCCTGTGAGGGCCGGAACTTCACCGTGAATGGGCCGAAAGGGGATTTGTCTCGTCTGATACATGGCGATGCAGAACTGAACATTGAGGATGGTCTTGTCAATGTCATCGTGTCTGGCGAAAACAAGAAAGCCTCGGCCATCCAGGGATTGACTCGCACTCTGGTGGCGAACATGATCTGGGGCGTTACTCAAGGGTTTGAACGCGTCTTGGAACTCATTGGTGTGGGATACCGCGTTGATTTGAAGTCGAATGTCTTGACGTTTGCACTGGGATATTCTCATCCTGTTGTTTACAAACTTCCTGACGGCATAACGGCCTCGGTCGACAAGAACAGAGTAGTTCTGAGAGGTATCGACAAGGGTCTGCTTGGAGCGACCGCTGCAACCATTAGGGGTTTTAGAAAGCCCGAGCCGTACAAAGGCAAGGGAATCAAGTACGCCGAAGAGCGCATTAGACGTAAAGTGGGCAAGTCTGGCGCCAAATAATGGTTAATCGACCCCATGGTTGGCGGAGTGACAACTGAAAAGGCTGGGCCGTTCTGAGGGTTTTTATAAAGAGGATAAATTCGAAATTCGAATACCGAAATTCGAAACAAATTCTAATGTCCAAAAGTCCCAAACATATTAAGGATAAGGTTTTCAGGATAGGCTCGGCCACGAGAACGTTTTTGTCATTTGGATTTTCATCATTTGGTATTGTTTCGAATTTGCGGCTGACGCCTTGAGAACAGCACGTGCTTAGATATTCGGATTTCCATACGAGTAAGAAAACAATAAGGCTGATTGAAGATAAGTGAGCGAAGCTAACTA
>JADFWI010000003.1 GCA_015222985.1 Pseudomonadota bacterium
ACCTACTTCCACATGGCCGCGGCCGACATCAGGGGCCCTTCCAAACTCGAAGGCACGGTCCACGTCAACGTACAGCTTATCCGTAAGTTTATGAAGAACTACTTCTTCAACCCTGTCGAGTACACACCCACAGAGCCGGACTTCTCACTGAACGACGATATGTTCCTGTTCAACCAGGGCCCAACCAAGGGCCTGGGATCGGTTCAGTTCCACGACTTCATGCCTATTTTCGAGGCCAATAAGGATCTGCCCAACGTGTCTACCTTCATCTCTCAAGTCGAGATCTTCAAGGAGATGCTGGAAAAGGCCGGTCCGGACAAGATGCAGGATATGGACCCCTCCTTTTCCTTGCCGCTGGGCGAGATGTTTTCCATCGTGGTCTATGGACAGCTCATTCTCGAGCAGGCAAAGTTCGAAAACACCGACACCGACATATTGAACCAGATCTTCGACTTCATGGTGCGCGACTTCGCCCTCTTCGCGTTGCAGATCTACTACAATCACAACACCAAGGACGAACAGCGGGCCTTCTGCAAGGAGATCATGCTCATTAAGCCAGTTGCTGATCCCAAACAGCACAACAGGGTCTGGGAAAAGTACGTGTTTGCCCTCAACGGCGAATACGAAATGAACCCGTAAGAGAATATCCGGGATCCATCCGGGAAGGAACTTATCCGGAAGACCCTGCGAGAGCTTTGTAATTCAGGGGACACCATATCTATTTTTTTTGCATTCTTTGGCTTTCTTCCCGCCTTCTTAGGTTTCAAGAGGTGACCAAGTGCCTTCTCCAGACCTTCGACAAAACTTACGCTACCAAGTGACCTGCCCGTCTTTTCATGCCTTTGAGAAAAGCAAAAGGGCCGGACCTACACTTTTGACAAAATGGTCAGCAAGGTCACCGGGTGATACAAAATAAAGAGTTTTGGCCCCGGCTTTTTTTTGACTGCATTAATGTCCCCGAATTACGGGAACCAGGCGAGGAGGGCGGGATGCCGTGCCATAAGCAAGCCTGTAGAAATCCATCGGCGTCACCAATAATGATTCATTTGCATTTATCCTAAAAGCAGTCACTTTCATCTAAAACAATCCGCCATCCGCCACAAAGACAACGGATAAATCCGCCCGAGGCGGATAAAAATGACGGCGGACAAGCCCACCAGTCCGCCACACAACCGGCGGATAAAAAGCACGGCGGGGAAACCCTTGATCTATTGACAATCACACTGAAACCTGATGCTAATAACTTAATGTGCCAAGGAGTTTCACAAACATATAACATGTTAGGCTATACAGAAACTTTTCTGTATAGTAATTGTTGGATGCATCAAATAGCGATTGACTTCTCTCAGCGCATGTGCTACATTGTCTTACTATGAATACGCTTACTATTAGACTACCAGATGACCTAAGGGCTGACCTTAAGAAAATTAGTCGAGAGCAGAACAAACCCGTTAGTGACGTCGTACGAGAGTCTATTCGGCGATACGTAGCTCTGGAGAAATTCCGAGCGCTTCGGAGGAAGGTTTTGCCCTTTGCTGAGGCTCAGGGATTTCTAACAGACGAGGATGTCTTTAAGGCCATTTCATGAAGATAGTCCTTGACGCCAATGTCGTCATTGCTGCTTTCGCTACGCGGGGGCTCTGCGAATCAATTCTTGAGCTTTGTTTTCATAGCCATGAGATTGTCCTTAGCCAAGA
>JADFWI010000434.1 GCA_015222985.1 Pseudomonadota bacterium
CAGTCCTCTGTGCCATTTGAATATAAAGTGGCACTGAAACGACCCTATCTTTCTGGCATTGATATCACCCTGGAAAAGTCTGAACTAAGTTCATTTTCCTGTTTTTAGCTTGCCCAGAACCTTTTTACATAAAACAGGACTTATCCAAATATCATCTCTTGCTTGGATCTGAGCAAATAATAATTCTATCCCCTCTGAATCTATAAGTCCTTTCTCAAAAGCTTCAACTAAAACCCCAACCGTTCCTTTAGTTCTAAGTCCTTGCTTTCTCGCCACTTCCCTTGCTTCCTCATCATCAATAAGAAGTATGGCATCCTTCACGTTCATAGCTAATTGGATACTCTCAATCTCTCCCGCGTCTAACTTTTTTTCAAGTAAATCTTTGTTGATGTCCTGACGACTGATATAAATGGTCTGCCAACCTTCATGTTCTAAAAAAAGTTTTATCGCCAAAGTGGGTATCCACTTCGTTCTTGTTGCACCTATATGTTGGGGTCCAATTCTTTCTTGCCGCCCACCAACCCTTGGTACGTGATCGGGTCAACCGCCACGGCATTCTGGAGAAGCCGATAGAACAGTAAGCCGCGAGCTCGGGAGCGCCTTCGGTTGAAGCGGAACGTATATTCGTCGAGGTAGTACTCCAAGTGCTTGTCGCTTACAGCCCCTTGGTGGGTCCCAAGCAACCAGCGTTTCAACAGAGAAGCTACCCGGTGGACACGCGGCATGAGTTTATGTGCTGGTTCGTCACTTTTGCTCAGAACGGTAACTTTGTGCGTGTAGCCTTTTCTCTCAATGCCAGTGTAGCCCGGCCATCCGTCTGTATGAATCACGGAGCCAGGGGCGACGAATTCCTCAATAAACGGGTGCAAACTTTCCGCGGACACGTCGAGAATTCTACCGAGCCGAATCCGTCCGATTCCTCGGCCATCTTCTTCCGCCGCTACTGCCACGATCGCCTTGTCTTCCGTTTCTCGGCCACGGACGCCTTCTTCCTCACCGCCCACGTAAGTCTCATCAACCTCGACGCAACCCCTTAGGTGGTCCCGCCCAGGTCGGACCATCGCCCGCCGGAGCTTGTGGAGCCAAGCCCAGGCCGTTTGATAACTGCCCAGCCCCAGGACGCGCTGCAAACCGAGAGCGTTACCTCCAGATTTTTGACTCGTGATGAACCACATCGTTTGAAACCACATCCGCAAGGGCTTACGCGTGCCTTGGAAGATAGTCCCCGCTGTTACAGACGTCTGACGCTGACAGCTCGTGCACCAAAGGTGATTTCTAGCCATCACCCAGGCCTTCGTTCCGCCGCATGCGGGACATTTAAAGCCTTCCCGCCACCGGACTCGTCGAAGATACTCCGTGCAAGCCGCTTCCGAAGAAAACCACTCATCAAATTCCTGAAGCGTTCGCGGATAATCAACTCCCCCGACAGGGTGCTTTTCGTTGTTCTCAATCACCCCTTCATACTACATACTGTGGCTACAAGAGGGAAGTGGATACCCCCTATCGCCAAAGCATCTGGATATCCCTGTCTCATGCCCCGAATGACAGTTTCTTGGTAAACAGCTTGCGGAATTAAAACTTTTCCAAATAACTTTCTTAATAGCAATAGCCGATTCAGTTTCGCCAGGGCCATTAAAGGACCAGAATCACATACAACCGTTTTTCCGCTCATTATTGATCCGGTCCAAGGTCTTCTCGAAGGGTTTCCTCAGTGAAAGACGGTTCGATACCTCTTACCCTCGCTTGGCGAAACATCTCTTGCTTGGGAATCCCGGCCAACTCCGCGGCGTAACCAATAGACATCCCCCCTTGCTTATATAGTCGTAATGCCCGATCAATTTTCAGTTGGGTAAGACCTAAGGCAAAGATATGCCGAATCATCTTCTCGTCCTTGAGCTGGGCATCCTTAAGTAACACTTCATCAAAATCTATCGTAACCTTGGGCATATTCATCCTCCATTTTGTGGATTTCATTTAGTGCTCGGCTCGACACATCTACTTCAGTTGGCATTCACACCCTCGCTTGGTCAACAAATAACGGTTAACTAATAACATCCTTTTCCTTTTCTCGCCTTTCTATAATCTGCGCTAATCTGTTTACCCTGCTTTGTTGAATTCGGCGTTAGCCGAGCCATTCAACCGGGGTGACCTCCGTAAGCTTACAAAGCTACCAACGTCCCGCATTATAAGCCACAGCTTACAAACAAATGGACTTATTCTTCTCCTTTGCATTTTACCGACTCAGCATGACGCCGTTGTTTTCCCAACACCTCTTTCAGCGTTTCAAATATTATCTTCATATCCGTTTGAAATGAAATCGCATCAACATATTGCTGTGCCAGCCGCAGTTTATCCGGCAATATGGTTTCAATATAAAATCTTTCAGGATCGGATTGGTTTGAAAGAATCTTTTCTTCATCCCGATATTTGATGGATGCAAAATCCGACAACCCCGGCC
>JADFWI010000065.1 GCA_015222985.1 Pseudomonadota bacterium
AAATGGTGGCGGTGCAGGGACTTGAACCCCGGACACTGCGGATATGAGCCGCATGCTCTAACCGACTGAGCTACACCGCCAATGAGAGGATCACTGGTTTTCCTCTGCCTCTGGGATTTTCAGATCGTAGCTTATAATAGCGCTTTTTGGCTTGAGTACGAAAGATGCCCCTTTGCTCATGACCAATGCGGCCACTATTTCTTCCTCGCCGTCGTTGTCAAAATCCGCAATGGCAAAGTCGCTAACATAGCCATGCATCTTGCGAGTCTTCCAGTTTAAGTCCAGCCCTAACCCGTCCCATGACAAGGAGACAATCTCACCGCTTGAGTAATTTCGAAATCGTTTAAATAGCCTCGATCCCGTACTGTACGCACATCATGAATAACACCTTGTATTTTCTTAGTCAAGGGCAACTCCACAGCAATGTGTACTTGACCACTCGGGCATAGGTCTGATAATTTTAATGTGTAACATCGGGTTTTTCGCATACAGTGTGGTGCGTTCTCAATCACTGGGGAAGAAAAAGCCTTCTTCCCCAGGGCTTACGGTAACCATACAGGCCGCGCTTTCTTGGGAGTTGCACAGTGTGCGGTTTTGGAGGGGACATGAGATATCCTTGCTCAGGGGTCATATTGTCTGGTGGCTTGAATAGCCGAATGGGAGGCCAAAACAAGGCCTTTCTTTCCGTGGGGCATCAGCGGATCCTGGACCGCCTTTTCAACACGTTTGACGGCCTTTTTGAAGAGGTCTTGCTGGTTACCAATGATCCGCTTCAATATTTGTCATGGGACGCGTTGATCGTGAGCGATCTTTTCCCAGTCCGCAGTTCCCTAACCGGCATCCATTCAGGTCTGTTTCATGCCTCGGCGCCTCATATTTTTGTTACGGCCTGTGATACGCCCTTTTTGTCAAGGTCGCTGATCAAGCGCCTGCTTGAAGAGATCGAGCCTAAGTGGGATGTGATCATACCGGTCACCGAGGAGGGCCGCCAACCGCTTTGCGCTATCTATTCGAAGCGCTGCATGAAGCCGATTGATCATCAACTTGAGAATCAAGACCCGAAAATCATCAGATTCTTCCCAAAGGTTAAAGTCAAGGAGGTGTCTGACGCACAGATCAGAGCCGCAGATCCAGACCTGCTTTCATTTTTTAACATCAACACTCCGGACGATTTGGCGATAGCTGAGAGAATTTTTGCAGAAAGCATTTCAGGAGGTGATAGGTCATGAGCGAAGTCTTGGAAGAAGACCATCGTCCGTGGGGCTACTACCAGGTCCTTTCGGATGAGCCAGACCACAAGGTGAAGCGGATCGTTGTCTATCCCGGCAAACGTTTAAGCCTGCAGCGCCATCAACGCAGGGCGGAACATTGGTACGTCTTGAAGGGTGAAGCCATTGTGAGACGGAACGATGAAGAAGTATATCTCGTAGCTGAGCAGTCAATTGATATCCCACGGGGCGCTGTTCACCGCGTTGGGAACCCTGGAACTGAGGATATGGCCTTTATTGAGGTCCAGACGGGTGACTATTTTGGGGAAGATGATATCGAACGGCTGGAGGATGATTTCGGAAGGGAATGAAAGCTGGTGATAGACGAGAAGAGCCGCGTGACCGCAGAGTCAGGGAGATTGAATATGGAAGAAGATGAGTTGGATCTGGTCGTCGTCATCATGGCCGGAGGGGCGGGGACAAGATTCTGGCCCTTGAGCACGGACCAACGACCGAAACAGTTTCTGAATCTTTTCGGTGACCGCACGTTGCTGCAAAAGAGCTTTGATCGCATTTCGAATCTTGTCCCTGCCGAGCGGGTGCTGGTGTTAACGAATGCGGCCTTTGTTTCTATGGTAAAGGACCAGCTTCCCGGGATTCCGGCGGAAAATATTATCGGAGAGCCGATGAGGCGTGATACGGCGGCTGCCGTCGGTCTTGCGGCAGAGCTGTGTCGGAAGCGTTTTGGCAACCCGGTCATCGTCACACTGACAGCGGATCATCTGATCGAGCCTGTTTCTCTATTCCAGAAGACTCTGCTTTCAGCGGCCCGCAGAGCAGCTAATGATAATGCCCTTTACACCTTCGGCATTGAGCCCACCTTTCCGGCTACCGGGTACGGGTATCTGGAAAGGGGCAGTCGGGTTCTTGATGATGACGGGATCGAACACTTCCAACTCCTGCGCTTTAAGGAAAAACCTGAACTAGAAACCGCCCGCGAGTATTTGAAGTCCGGCAGGTTCTATTGGAATTCCGGTATGTTTATATGGACGGTGGATACGATTCTAAAAGAGCTGGAGACGCACTTGCCAGACCATGCCAAGGCCCTGTCCCGTGCTGCCGCCTTTGATAAGACGCCCGAATGGAATGATGCCCTCAGGGGATCATTCGAATCGATTCCTCGTGTTTCCATCGATTTTGGCGTCATGGAGAAGGCGCAAAAGGTGTGTTGTGTGGCATCCATGTTTTCGTGGGACGATGTTGGAGGCTGGCTGGCGCTGAAAAGCTATCTGCCCGAGCACGATGGGGGAAACCGCTGCAGAGGGAACCCCGTGACTCTGGATGCAACCAATAACGTGATCTTCTGCGAAGACCCCGAAGAAACCGTTATGCTCATCGGGGTGAGGGACCTGGTGGTGGTGCGGGCCGGGGCTGGACTCCTGGTTGTTCACAAGGATAGAACAGAAGATATTAAGAAGTTGGTGGAGGCGATGGAGACTGGTGAGAAAGCCCAAAGCTCAAAGCTCAAAGCTCAAAGCTGAAAACCGCAGGTCCGCATTCCCACATCGCTCATGTTTTTGTCTTTTTCGTTTTACCTTTTGCCTTTGAGCTTTGAGCTTTGAGCTTTGGGCTAGCCTCCATCGCCTTTTTCGCCTCCTTTTCAGCCTTTTCTTTATAGGCTTTGAGTACATGATCCTTCATCTTGACCTTATCTGCTCCAAAAAGGGCGCTCTGGAGCCAATCAAAGCCGAACTTGAGCAAGGCGGCCTCATCGGTTTCAATTCTTTCCAGGACTTCCTTTTCAATATCAAATTTGTCCAGGAAAGTGCCCTCAAATATGAGACGTTTGAGCTTGTCCACATTGGAACTCACCATGAAGAACATGCTCCGGCTTTGTTCGCTGAGTTCTACCTGAAACGCGAAGGATTTTTTTCTCAACATGAACTCCATCCAGCCCTTGTTGATCTCGTCGTATAGTTCTATGCCCTGGTCTTTGCGCCATTCGCTTACGGTCCACTCCTTATCCGCTTGATGGCCAAGACAATGGGATTCCCTGACCATGAAATAAAAATCTTCCCCCGTGGGCTGGATCTCCTGTTCCCTGAACAGAGCCATGCCTAAAGGATAATAGCGGCACGTTACAGGGCGGTCTTCATATATGGTGCACCCCTGTGGCGTGAGAAAGGGGCAGTTTTTTTTGTCGTCGTCGAGCATCTTGAGTGTGACCACTGGAAGCTGGGTTCTGGATAGCATCTCCGGCTTTGTGTATATGGCCAGGAACTGATCGCAGGTGAGCCCAAGTCTGTTTTTCATCCGCACGATGTCGTACGGTGTCAGGATCAAATTGAGGTCACCGCAACAATGGGTATAACACTCTTTACCCTTGTGGCAGGCGAAATTGAATTTGGTGTCTGGTTTGTATTTCCGTGGCTCAATCCCGTCCTGATATGTTTCACCAGGGTTTTTCATATAGCATCCTTTCTTGCCTGCAAAAGGCTGGGCACAAGATGAGTTTATCTGCCCACAACTATTACCACGTGAAGCCGTGGTGTCAATCCTTACCCTGCACCTTTTGGCTTGAGGCAAGATGCGAGTATTCCTGAAATTCCTGCAATACTCAGCAGATACAGGAACCCCGGTGTTTTTTGGAAACAAGTTGACTTTTGAAAGCAGAGTATTATGTTGATTCCACAAGAACTCGTTTTTTCAAGCGGCGAAGCCGCGTTCCATGAAATCGCGAAGCGATTTCATAATCGGAGGTCAAACATGGCAATTCTTACACAACAAGACGTGTACAACAAGATGGTCAGTGAAAAGAAACCCGTGTGCCCGCATTGCGGCCAGGAGATGGTCATATGGGAATGCCCGCCAATAAACTTTTCAGATGGCTTGGGTTGGGGCACGCCCTATCTTTACGTGTGTTTCAATGATAATTGCCCCCCTTTTGTTCAAGGCTGGAAGAATATCATGGACAACTATGCAACGGCGGCTTCCTACCGATGTATATGCTACCCCTCGTCAGGGGTGATGGACTCCATGGTCGTTTACAGCCGCGAAGGAGCGTCAGGAGGTATTATTGATGAAGAGGTGAAGGCCAGGGAAGAGGCGCTGGAAGTCGCGAAGAAAAAGGGACTGGAGGATCTTGACACCTTCTTTGAAGGCGGGGACGCTACTGCCATACTCAAGGTACTCTTGTCTGATGACACTCTTCCTTCAGTTGAGTTGAAGGCGGCCGAAATGATAGGACAAATCGGGGAACTCAATGTCATTGAGCCCATCAGGAATCATGTCTTTGAGAATGATCTGGTCAGGAAAAAGGCTGATGCCGGCATTGAGATGATTCACCAGCGAAACTACACCAAGGAATGTCCCTTCTGTGCCGAGATCATCAAGGCACGGGCCATTGTGTGCAAACACTGTGGCAAGGATCTGCCTGAAGCCAAAACCGCATAGCGCATGGAGTGCTATGCGCTATGCGCCATACGCTTCAGCTTCCTTTGGACATTGATGTTCATCTCATCGTAGGAGCGGAAGATGATCTTTTCTCGCTCCAGCCTTTTTTCAGGAAAAGGCTGAAGCTTTATCTCCTTCATCCGTTGCATGCCTTGATCTTTGGAAGGAATGGCCTCCAGGCCATGCGATAGTAGCTCTCCGGTGACAGTATCGAGCAATTCGGCATCCCTTCCGTCTGTTACCACGGAAAGAGGGATCTGGTGGGCATCGAGCAACCTCGCTGCCGCCAGGGTCTCTCTTTGCCTCGACCCCAGCGATCCAGGCACGCATTTTAGGATCATGAACCTTTTTCCCTCAAGGCGGACAGCGAGGTCCACATTGGAATGGATCTCTTCGTCGCCAATGGTGAACCGGAGGTCGGCGTCTACTTCAATATTCTCTTTGCTGTAACCCTTTGTTTCTACCAGGAAACGCTCCACCTGCTGCCGAACTTCTTCTGCCCCGATATTCGGGACCTCCTTTCCTGTGACAAAATCAATAAGCACGTCGTAAGGTTTGGGCTTTTCTAACATTGTGAACTCCTTGTTGGTTGAATAGTCGAGTAGTCGAACGGTTGAGTAGTACTGAACCATTTGACTACTCAACGACTTGTGGCAGCTACTGGTTTGATTTCTTCCTTCAACAGACAGCAGGCAATCTTATACCTAGGCTTCCCCTGTTTGTCGTAGTTCAGGTTGCCGGGCTGAACGAGCTTGTTCATGACACAACCTTCCGGAATCGATAGCTGAAACAGATCTGTTTCATTTATGGGAGGCAGTGGAGTGAGCTTGTTTTTTTCAAAGACATAGGAATGGAGTGGGAAATCTTCGCACAGGGGACACTGATACACCCTGCCGTTGGGAAATATGAAGAAGTTTTCGGCTACCAGTGCCGCGCATTCAAAACGTTCTGACCTTTCCAGAAATACCTTGGGATAACTGACATGGATGCCGAGACGGGCTGCATCTGCCGCCACCGCGGGTACGACATCGACCCATTGTTCTCGTGTGAGTTGAAGGCTATGTTCTTTGTCCTGTGCTGATTTTCCTCGAATCCCAACGACCTGTATGAAGAATCTGTCAATGCCGAGCGTTCTCAGCAGGCTTGGCATGTTTTTTACATCGCGGACGTTCAATTGGCTCACCGTGTAGATCAGGCTGACCTTGAATCCCTTTGAAAGGGCCTTTTCTATGCCGGCAACACACTTGCCGTAACTCCCTTTGCCCCGAATGAGGGCGTTGACCTCCTCACACGAACCGTCCAGCCCTACGCTGAAATAATCGAGTTCTTCCGGGGTGACCTTGTCCAAGATTCGGTTGAAAAAGAACCCGTTCGTGTCCACGGTGATTGAGGCATATCCCATCTTTTTTGCTGCCTTGATACAAGAATCAAGGCCCGGGTGCAGGGTTGGTTCGCCGCCTATCAAGATGAGGTTGGAGGCCTTTTCCTCATGGACCAAGGCTGTTAGCCACTTTTCTATGGTTTCGACAGGCAGTGTTTGTCTGCCATGCTGGTCGGGGTTAATGTAGCAGTGCCTGCACCTGAGGTTACAGCGGGTTAGTATATGGAAGAATATGTTTCTTGCGTTTTTCTGAAAGGAGACGGTCTTTTCCACGGAAACTCCCAAAGCCCTTGTGTGCCGGATTCTTGTGGGTTATTATCATCAAGGGGTAAAACAAGCAATGAAATACATAGACAGTACACACAAGGATGACTTGCTTGCAAAAAGGCTTCGTGATGGGGAAACCTTTTCATTTCGCTGCCACGAAGACCTGGCATGTTTTACGCAATGCTGCCGGAACTTGAACTTGTTCTTGTATCCTTATGATGTGTTGCGCCTTAAGAACCGACTCAACATCTCTTCTGATCAGTTTCTGGATAAATATGTAGATGTGGTGCTGCGAGAAGCAAATTGCTTTCCGGACGTATTGCTCCGCATGGCTGAAAACGATCAAAAGACATGCCCTTTTTTGGCGGAAGCCGGGTGTATGGTTTATCCGGATCGGCCTGACACATGTCGCACTTTTCCTCTTGAACAGGGCATCGTGTTTCAAGGGCCAAAAGGCAAGGCCAGAGACGTCTACTTTTTCAAACCGCCGGATTTTTGTCTTGGACAGTATGAGCCGTACGAGTGGAAAGTAGAAAGCTGGGCAGAAGACCAAGGGGCGGCCATTTATCACAAAATGACAGCCAGATGGGCAGAAGTGAAAGGGCTGTTTCAGTCTGATCCCTGGGGGGCAGAAGGTCCCTATGGCCCAAAAGC
>JADFWI010000435.1 GCA_015222985.1 Pseudomonadota bacterium
CTATAGAGGAAACGGAACATGATCCAAACCCGCTGTTTCAGGGAATCCTAGCATTATATTCATGTTCTGCACCGCCTGGCCGGAGGCCCCCTTTACGAGGTTGTCTATAGCTGACACCACGATCAATCGTCTCGTGTGCTGGGCCACCTTGAACCCGATGTCGCAGTAGTTTGTCCCTCTCACGTGCGTGGTGTTCGGAAATCCGCCAGGTGGGCAAAGGCGGACAAAAGGCTTGTTTGCATAATATGAATCAAGGCACGATGCTACGTCTTCGGTAGACACAGGCTTTTTCAGGCCTATATAAATCGTAGTTAGCATCCCCCGCGTCATAGGGACCAAGTGGGGTGTGAAAGTGATGCGGACAGCACGTCCGGAAAAAAGACTCAATACCTCGTCCATTTCCGGGTTGTGGCGATGTTCGGCTACTTTGTACGCCTTAAAGCCCTCATTGACTTCACAAAAAAGGGAGGCAAGACTTACCGATCGTCCCGCGCCACTTGTGCCCGACTTGGAATCCGCGACAATATTGTGCAAGTCCACAAAGGGCGCCTTCACCAGAGGAAGCAACGGAAGAAGAACGCTGGTGGGATAACAACCGGGGTTTCCCACAAGTGAAGCTTTCCGAATACCATCACCGTAGATCTCGGCAAGCCCGTACACGGCCGACTTAAGCAAGTCCTTTGCCTGATGAGGTTCATACCATGCCTCATAAATCGCTGGGTCCTTAAATCTGAAATCCGCGCTAAGATCAATGACCTTCTTGCCTTGATCAATGAGACCTGGCACGATACCCATTGACGCTTTGTGAGGCAGCGCGGTAAAGATCACGTCTGCCCCTTGAGACACAGCATTTTCAGAGAAAGCCTGGCACCTCAAATTCACAATTCCAGCCATGGCCGGATATATATCCGAAAAAAGAGCGCCCGCATACTGGCGAGAAGTAATCATGGTCAACTCTGAAAGAGGATGACCTGACAAAATCCTTACTAGCTCAGCCCCAGCATAGCCGGTTGCCCCGATAACTGCTGTCCTGACAGGCATGTTACCCCTCCGAAAGACCTGGTGTGTTTACACCCGCATTCCTTGACACGTCTGCTCTGGATCAAAGATCAAAATCGCAGCCATGTCAAACTAAAACATGATTTTGAACGTACCAGACAAAGGAAGCGACGCCTAGGAAGCCTGTCTGCGGGGAATGGGAAGGTATGAAGGGAGAAAACGACCGGGAAAGAAAAACAATGACTGAACACGAGTCTCTCTTGGGCTACCTGCCGCTGAAGCGGTATGTAATCCTTCCTCGCGACAGGTCATATGGTGAAAGCTCAACGGTGACCGTGTCCCCTGGCAGGATCTTTATTGAATATTTCCGCATCTTTCCACAAGGATGCGCAAGTATCTGATGTTTGTTTTCCAATTCCACCCTGTAGGTGCCGTGGGACATATCCTGAACGACTTTACCGCGCACTTCAATTGCTTCTTCTTTGGCCACAATCAATTCACCCCCTTTTGTCCGGCATAGGCATAATGCCAGGAAAGCCCCGCTATTTCAAGCGGCTGCGCAATTCCTCAATACATGGAACTAACGTTTTGAATACTGGAAGTGGGCCCTAGCCCCTTTTTGACCGTATTTCTTCCTTTCTTTGATCCTGGGATCGCGGGTCACAAAGCCTGCCTTCTTCAAGACCAGTCTGAATTCCGGTTTGACCTGAAGCAAAGCCTTGGTGATGCCATGCCGAATGGCAGCAGCCTGTCCGGACATACCACCACCGGAGACATTGACATTCACGTCAAAGCTCCCGTATGTATCAGTCAGCACAAGGGGCTGTTCCACGATCATCTTGGCGGTCTCTCTGCCAAAATAATCATCAATCAGCCGCCTGTTAATCGTTATGGTCCCGGTTCCAGGTCTCAGCCATGTTCTGGCTATGGCGGTTTTGCGTTTTCCCGTTCCGTAATAGGATTCGGCCATGAATGACTCCTACACCTTAAATCTGTATTTGTTCTGGTTGCTGCGCCGTATGCGGATGGTCCGAGCCAGCGTAAACCTTCAGCTTTCTCAACATCTGGCGCCCAAGTCTGTTTTTGGGAAGCATCCCACGAACCGCGAAGACGATCAAATCCCCAGGGCGCTTCTGCAAAAGCTGATTGGCAGTCGTAGATTTAAGCCCCCCCATGTAACCGCTGTGGCGATAGTAGACCTTCTGGTCCCACTTCCTGCCGGTGAGAGCGACCTTGGCGGCGTTGACCACTATGACGTGGTCTCCGGTATCTACATGAGGCGTATAGATGGGCTTGTGCTTTCCCCGGAGGCGAGTGGCAATGAAGCTTGCCAGACGCCCTAATACTTGCCCCTTGGCATCAACAACGTACCATTTTCTGTCCACTTCATTTGACTTTGCGCTGTAAGTTTTCATCATCGGATCTCTCTTCTTCCTACTCTCGAAAGCTTCAAACTTTACTTTTTTAATCCCGCTGTCTTGCAATGTCAAGAGAAAAAATAAGGTCCAGCACTCAAATTGCTTGACAAAAGCCCTCTGTTTTTGTACTGGATTCAATCACAATAAGCTAAGTACAATGTTCCGGGCAAGTCCTGGATGCGCGTCTGCGCTTAAACCTAGACAAGAAAGGAGAGATCTATGAACATTTTGACCTTTGGACCAAACGGTAGTGGCAAGGGAACCCAGGGAGCCATCGTGAAGGAGAAATATAACCTGCCCCACATTGAATCGGGTGCGATATTCCGCGATAATATCGGGAAAGGCACGGAAATCGGCATCAAGGCCAAAGAGTATATTGACCGCGGGGAACTGGTGCCGGATGAGATCACCATCCCGATGATTCTTGACCGCCTAAAACAAGACGACTGCAAGAATGGATGGCTTCTGGACGGGTTTCCCAGAAACAAGGAGCAGGCTATAAAGCTGGATGAAGCCCTCAAAGCCGCCAGCTTGGACCTGGACGTAGTAATCGAAGTGCTTCTGGATCGAGAAATCGCCAAGAACCGCATTATGGGACGCAGGTTGTGCGTTAACGACAACAATCATCCTAACAACATTTTCATCGACGCCATAAAACCCGATGGCGACAAGTGCCGGGTGTGCGGTGGTGACCTGACAAGCCGGTCCGATGACCAGGACGAAGAGGCCATCAGCAAACGTCACAGCATCTACTATGACACGGAAACCGGCACAATGGCCGCAGCCTATTATTTCAAAGACATTGCCGAAAAAAACGAAAAGATTAAATATATTATACTTGATGGAGCGCCTGGCGTTAAGGAAGTGACGGCGGAGTTGATGTCAAAGCTCTAAGGTGCCTTAACAAGGCATAGAATCGTTTTACGATTTTATCAAGTCATGTGCCTGCCCGGAAGGGTCTCTTTCCAGGCAGGCACATATTACGGCTCATTTGATCCGTTTCCGCTCAAGAACCTCGCCAACTGCACGGCACAAAGTCACAACTAAAACATATTCTTGACGGCTTCGTAAAAAGTCCATCTGCGGCGTTGCGCTTCATCTTTCGTCATTGCGACGTACCGTATGTACGCCTCATTCCTCAAGATTCGCGCGCCTTGCATCTGGAGC
>JADFWI010000436.1 GCA_015222985.1 Pseudomonadota bacterium
CCCCGCCTTCGCGGGGACAAGTTTACCCCTGCGGAAGCAGGGGCCGGAATGACAGAAAGAGGTGTTTTTCGACTTTTTACGAAACCGTCAATATTTATTTTTTAAGATGTGTCCCTATTGAAGCCAAAAGAGACTGATACCATTCTATCGGTCACGCTCGTTGTTAATTTTTAGTCAGGAGATTTCTTAATGAGTATTCGTTCATCTTACGCCACATTGTCGCGCACGAAAAAGGGTGCGATTATCACCGCCACTTTGATCTTGCTATATGCAACCTTTGGCTTTCTGATTGCGCCCTCGATTCTCAAGTCCAACCTGATATCAGGCATAGCTGAGCAGCTTGGCCGAAACGCCACCGTGAATGAACTCAAGGTGAATCCCTTTGTGCTTTCGGTAACGGTGAGAGGCTTTGAAATGAGTGAGCCCGATGGAAAGCGATTCGTGGGCTTTGAAGAACTGTATGTCAATTTCCAGCTTTCCTCGATTTTCCGCCGAGCATACACTTTCGATGAGGTTCGTTTGATTGCACCCGATGGACGGGTGAAGGTCTTACCTGACGGTAGCCTGAATTTTTCAGACCTCCTTGCCTCATCAGACGTAGCGGAGCCCACGCCGGATCAGAGTAACGAGTTGACGCCTGTCGTAATCTTTCGGCTGCAGATCGAACAGGGACGGCTGGCGTTTAGCGATCTTGCGCGGCCCACGCCGTGCAAAACCGAGTTTTTTCCTATACAGACCACCTTGAACAACTTCGCTACCCGTAAGGATAGCAAGAGTCCGTACGCCTTCACTGCAACCACAGGAGAAGGCGAGATCCTGAGTTGGGAAGGCAACTTCTCGGTCAATCCGCTTCGATCGGAGGGGCGCTTTGCCCTAACCGGCATCAAGATGCGTACACTGTGGAAATACGTTCAGCATCAGGTTGGTTTCAAAGTGACCAGTGGGTCCATCGACCTGGCTGCTCGGTACGATATGGATGCCAGTGGAGAGGCTTTTCATTTTGAAGTGATTGATGGCGAGTTGAAACTAAACGAGTTCAAGCTGGCCGAGAAAGGCTTGGATGACACGCTTATTTCAGTGCCTTTCTGTTCCGCGCAGGGAATTCAGATAGACCTCAGCAATAAGCGGGCCGTGTTTGCTTCCGTCAACTCCAGAGATGCCAGGTTCAAGGCCTGGCTTACTTCCGATGGCACCTTCAATTATCAGACGTTGTTTGCAATGGGTGGTCTTGAAGATGAGGGCGAGACATCCGGGGCCCCGGATCAATCAGGGGCCGAGAGCAAACCTTGGCAGATCAGCGTCAACGAACTGACGTTGGAAAACTATGGACTAGCGCTTGAAGACCGCACGCCGGCTAAACCGGTGCGTGTCAATCTGGAGCCGATCAACTTGAATCTGAAAAATGTGAGTAATCAAGAAGATTCGCAAGCTGAGGTTGCCCTTGCCCTTAAAGCCAACCAAACAGGAACCGTCGCAGTCAAGGGGCTGGTCAGCATTAACCCGGTATCCACAGAGGTCGCCTTGCAGGTTGCACAGATCGCCTTGAAGCCGTTCCAGTCATATGTGGATTCTGTTGGACGGCTTGCACTCGTGAGCGGCACAGCAAACCTCGAGGGTCAGTTCAACTATCGGACTTTGGGTAGCCATGGACCCGAAATGCGCTACGAAGGTAGGATAAGCATAGATGGCTTTGAGGCCGTGGACCGATCACGTTCCGAGGATTTCCTGAAGTGGGAGTCCGTTTCGTTTAATGGTTTGGTCCTTGACGTTGAGCCTAACAAGCTGAGTATTTCTGAGATTGTTGCCAATCAACCCTACGCCAGGGTCATCATCTGGCCTGACAGAACGGTTAATCTGACCAGCGTCTTTTCCACTCAAGATGATGAGACCACTGATGATGCCGATTCAGAGGGACAGGTCCCCATCACCATCGATACGGTCCGCATTGAAAACGCTTCGGTGAATTTTGCCGATTTCTCCATGAAGCCAGGTTTTGCCACGGGTATCCAAAATTTGAAGGGGACTGTAAAGGGCCTCTCTTCCGAGTCTTTGGCGCGGGCTGATGTCTTGCTCGAAGGCAAGGTAGATAAATACGCACCGGTAAAAATTTCCGGTCAGATTAATCCCTTGAGCGAAGATGCTTACACGGATTTGGCACTCTCTTTCAAGAACATAGAACTCACCACTTTCGCGCCATATTCGGGTAAGTTCACGGGTTATGCCATCAAGAAGGGCAAGCTGTCACTGGATCTCAAATACAAACTCTCAGAGAACTTGCTTATTGGCGAGAACGAAATCTTTCTGGATCAATTTACCCTCGGAGAGCGGATAGATAGCCCCGATGCCACAACATTACCGGTCCGTCTCGCTATAGCCCTCCTAAAGAATCGTCAAGGGAGAATTGATATTGATCTACCGGTGCGGGGCAATCTCAATGACCCCGAGTTCAGTTATGGTCGTATTGTGGTCCGGGCTTTGGTCAATCTGATCACCAAAATCGTCACCTCCCCGTTTGCTGCGCTGGGTCGTCTTGTCGGTGGAGATGGGGAAGAACTGAGTTTTGTAGAGTTTGAATTCGGTAGTGCGGCCCTTGGGGCCGAGCAGATCAGAAAGCTCGACAAACTCGTCAAGGCGCTCTACGAGCGACCCGCGCTTCGACTTGAAATCAAAGGAGCTGCAGATACGGAATACGACCGGGTGGCGCTGGCTGAAGCAGAACTGCTAAGTCAGCTGAAACGTGCGAAACTCGAAGAGCTGGGAGCCGCGGGGCTGCCAGTGCCTGCTCGCACCGAGGATATTTCGCTGTCTGATGATGACTACGCCCGCCTTATAACTCAGGCCTATGTGGATAAATTTGGAGAGCACCCCAAAACCCCACCCTCAGAACCACCAAAGATCGAGCCCGGAGTTCTCATTGCTACCGCCAAGCAACGACTAATCGAGAACATGCCTGTCGATGAAACCAGCCTGCGGCATCTCGCCCAGGAGCGGGCAAGACAGATCAAGGGTCATCTGATCCAGAAAGGAGAAATCCCGGACGAACGGGTGTTCATAGTTAAAGTCGAGATCGGCCGCGCTTCGAATGGCGATACCATACGTACCAATCTTACACTGTCAGGGACTTAGTTGAGGTGGAATTAGGCTACCCTACCTACCGTCAACAAGAGTAGATGTGACCCTATTGAACTATTGAAGCCCATTGAAGCCACTTTTGTCCATACACAATAAAACAGGAGGATATGAAATGTTCAAGGAATCAAAAGTCACCAGGTTAAGTATTCCGGGTTGGCAGGCTGTCTTCCGAACAGAAATCCGTCC
>JADFWI010000437.1 GCA_015222985.1 Pseudomonadota bacterium
GGCAGATTTGAGGCGGGGCAGAGCCGGGATCCGCCTGAGGCGGACAACACAGGACGAAGTCCTATATCCGTCATATGGCCGAGTCACGTATATCTGACGATCATGCGCTGAAAGTAGCCGGAGCTTACCCCGGGAGACCCGTTGCGTGTCCGTATATGAAGGACTGGGCGAACCGTAAGGGGAGCCGAACGCGTAATGGGAGTCAGCAGCCTGTCAGGCCGAAGATCTATAGAGCGAAGGCTGAAGGGCATATTAAGTCGGAGGAAACGAGCCCTGACAGCAGCAGGGAGGCCTCACCCCGATGAAGGCCCGAACGGTGCCGCCTGCCGAATGGCAGGGGTAAATGAGAGAGGTTAGTAGGGAGGCGCTTCTAATGAATTCATTCCAGCAGCGGAAACAGCTTGAGCTGAACTTGGAGTCTTTGGGCACGGGTGTGCACCGGGACTACAGTTCTGAAGAGTTCATTGCGTCGCATCTATCTGAAAGCCCGACAGGTCAGATTCCGCTCATGGAGTCTACTGAATTGGAAACCTATAATCCGATGGACGTCCCCTATTACCGTCCTTGAGATGTTTGTAGTTATCCGGTTCCAACGCATCCGCACGCCTGTGTTTCTCTACTGAATCCTCATAACGCCCAAGTTTTCCGAGGCAATATCCCGATCCGTTGAGGTACACGGTTTCATGTGGATAGGCTTTCTCAGCAGCAGAATAAACAGCCACTGCATTTTCGTAATCACCTTGATCAATGAGAAAATCACCCGCCTTGTCTATAATAGTACTTAGGTCTTCTTCGTCTTTTGGCAATGTCGTAAGCGTCATGAACAGTTTCATGGCTTCTTCTACACGCCCGAGCTGATATTCAATTGACCCAACAGTAAGAATGGCGGGTGCATACATCGGATCTATGGCAAGGGCGACAACCCCGGAAGGCCAAAACGACTTTCCCAATCCTTCTTTACCTGCCAGCGCCATTGAATCGTTGAAGATCTCACTAGCCATCTGGGAATGATATTCCCAGTCTGCTGCCATTCTTCGCTCTCGTGCATCCATTGAAGCGTAGTCACGGCGAAGAGCAGCAAGGTCCTTGTCATCTTTCACCAGAACAGAAAATGGTACATTCTTAAATTTTGTCATCCCATCATCTGTCGATTTTAGCTCCATCACCCCACCTTTCGTCGTGAGTTCTGCGCTGACATACAAGAAGTCACCAGGCGCGCAGGCTCAAGACTTTTTGATCTGCTGCTTGCTTCCATTTCCCTCTTTTCTTCAATGAAGCCATGGCTAACGCGGCGTATCAGAGGTTACGAGATGCAGAGGAGCGAAGCGATGGCGCTTCTCGCAATCCTACTGCATACGGGTTGTTAGCACACAAAGCCTGTCTTCATCAGATCCCCAACCTTTGCTCACCCTGAGCCGAATGGGGCAAGCTAGCCGGAGTGTCGGGAAACCCCGCAAGCAAAATCATATCTTGCTGATGGTTTACATAAGCGAGGAAGACGTATTCATTCCAATATGTTCTATCCAAGCCGTATTTCAGGAGAAACTCATACGCCGACGCCTTGTCGCCGCGGCCTGTCTTTTTCAAATTCCTTTCAAAATACTCCAACCAACCTTTTTCACTTCCCCTTAGAAAATGAGACTTGTCTTGGAGTTCACCCACAACGTAGGGAGTGGTCAGGACAACGGAGTAGCCAAACTGACCAGTCTCAAACGGGGGAGGCATAACCCTAGCGAACCATATTTCACCTTGAGTTCCTCGATAGCCACTTGGTACAACCGTTTCTATTTCTCTGTTTGTAATTAGTTCTCTAAGAAAGACACACTTATCCGAGCTTCCTTCATGGACATAAAACCCCATGCGTGAGTTTTGCATCTTTTCAAATACGCCTATTAATCCAGTGTCTACACCGAAGAATTTACACAAATCAATCGTGACGCTGCCAAAAGTTTCTTTTTTCGCTCCAGCGCATAGATCAAAGAAGCCCCAGCAAATGAAATAGGATTTAGTGAGTGGGCTCATGGGCGGACCTGAGGGCATGTATTTCTCCTCAGCATCCGCATAAGCATTGGTTAGTTGCGATAGGGCGGGCAGTTGAGCCAGTTGCTCAACGAATACAGAGAGTTTGTTCTGTCCGTACGTATACACTCCGTGTACAGGATCCAGCTTTGAAAGCTCATCATCACAGATAACGGTCTTCTGATAATCCTCCGCCCTTATTTTTGCCTCTCTCCATTCCGTGATATTCACGACTTTTGTTTTCAACAGTTGTTGCGCCGAAAACAATATCTTTTTCGAAAGCGGCTTCGTGTTGTGACTTGTCTTTTTTCCTTTTCTCTTTTTCATGTAGTTATTCTTTTTTCCTTTTCCAATCGCGTGCGGTCAGGTCTACCCTGCTAACGCCGAGTTGAGCGGAACCCCCGACTTGGAAGAAAATGGAGAGTTGATGGGTGTTAGAGAAAGAGTCTATGCGGTTAGGCCATATAGAGGTCAGGCCACTTATTGTTGATCTCTTTCCTTCGGCAAATAATCCTCTCTTACGGGGGAAAACACTTCAATACCCACCGAGTCTTCAAGGATTTCCGCACCATGTTCAACACCACTCGGAATAC
>JADFWI010000438.1 GCA_015222985.1 Pseudomonadota bacterium
AAGGGTTTACGCCGAGACGTACTTTTCGTACGTCGCAGGCGAAAACCCGCGGAGAACGCCGCTCAGAGGAAAAAGGGCCATTTATGGATGGAAACAATCTAATCAAACAGGACGCGCGCGATGTCATTGTAGAACACAAAGACCATGAGCAGGATAATAACAAAAATGCCAATTTGTTGGGCTACTTCCCGCATCTTCAGGTTTACGGGTTTGCGGGTGACAGCCTCAATAAAGAAAAACATGAGATGCCCCCCATCCAGGACAGGGATCGGCAGCAGGTTGAGGATGCCAAGATTGACACTCAAAAGAGCTATGAAGAAAATAAAATTCGCCATGCCTGCCTTGGCGTGGTCACCTGCCAACTGGGCAATCATGATCGGACCACCGATGGTCTTGGCTGAAAGCGTGCCTGCAAGAATTTTTCCGACAGACAAAACCGTAAGCTTTGCGATCTGCCATGTTTGCAACACTCCTTCGACTACTGCCTCAATAGGATTGAGTCGCTCGATGATAAACTCGCCTGAAGCAGTTATCCCTATGACGTACTTGTCTATCTTTTCCCCGAATACGTTCTGAGAGGGAACCTGTTTGGGAGTAATTTTCAAGGAAATAATGGTCTCGTCACGCAAAAGTTCAAACTCAAGGGTACTACCACCCCTTTGCGTGATTATCTCTGCCATCTCATCCCACTGCGTCACAGACTCGCCGTCCACAGCCACAATACGGTCACCGGCTTGGACACCGGCCACATAAGCGGGCATTCCTTCTTGCACGCTACCCACCTCTGGTTGCATGATGGGAAGACCTGAGATCTCAAAAAATCCGAAAAATATTGCCACTGACAGGAAGAAATTGAACGCCGGACCTGCCAGCACGATCAGGCTCCGCTTGAGCACACTCTTATGTGAAAAGGACAGTGCAATCATGGACTCATCAAGCTCCGAATCCGGCGCCTCTCCTACCATCTTCACGTACCCCCCAAGGGGTATGGCTGAGATTCTGTAATCCGTCATCCCGATCTTCTTCCCGAAAATCCTGGGACCAAACCCCAGAGAAAACTTTTCCACACCCACTCCCAGGATCTTTGCCACAATGAAATGGCCGAACTCATGTGCAAAGATCAGCACACCCAGGACAATTATTAACGAAACAATGTTAGTGGTCATAAGCTTTCCTCAGCCACGCGCCGTGCCCAGACATCTGCCGACAGGATATCTGAAAGTCCTGGATTGGGCACTGGCTTGTGTTTGTCCATGGTTTCCTGAATTGTCTCCGCAATGCGACCAATCCCGATCCGGCTGTCAAGAAAGGCACGGACAGCCACCTCATTTGCGGCATTTAACACCACCGGATAGGTCTTGCCAACTCTGCATGCCTCGATAGCAATGGCGAGGCAAGGAAATCTCTCCAGGTCTGGTTCTCGAAAGGTGAGGGCTCCCAGTTTAAAGAAATCAGGGGGAGGCACTCCCAGAGAAAGCCGCTCCGGGTAAGACAGGGCATAGGCAATCGGCACCCTCATGTCGGGTAATCCGAGTTGTGCAATAACAGAACCGTCCCGGTAGACCACCATTGAATGGATCAGACTCTCGGGATGAATCACGACCTGGATAAGCTCAAACGACACGTCAAAGAGCCATCTTGCCTCAATGACCTCAAGGCCCTTATTCATCAGTGTAGCTGAATCTATTGTAATCTTCGGCCCCATCTCCCACGTGGGATGGCGAAGGGCCATTTCCGGTGAAATAGTGTCTGGGTCCTGCCCGTGTTTTTCCAAAAAGGGCCCGCCGGAAGCCGTAAGAAGTATCTTTTCCAGGTCTTGCCTCCGGTGTCCGACAAGGGATTGAAAAATGGCGCTGTGTTCGCTATCAATAGGGATAATAGACACCCCTTTTTCCCGGGCGGTCTGCATCAAGAGTTCCCCGGCCATGACAAGGCTTTCTTTATTAGCCAGAGCCAGTTGCTTGCCACTTTCAATCGCCGCCAGCGTAGGAAGAAGCCCTGCTGAACCCACCATGGCAGAAACCACCTGATCAACCGAACCCAGGGTTGCGGCAACCTTATACCCTTGTTCGCCGTAGAGGATCTCCACATTGTCCGCCGGCGCAAGCTTATCCCGGAGGCGACGGGCAGAAACATCATCCAGCGCTACGGCCACCTGAGGAGAAAAGCGCTTCACCTGTTCGCACAGAAGGTCAATGTTGCGACCACCCGCCAGGGCAACAACAGAAAATCGGTCTGGAAACTCTTCCACAACTCGCAGGACATTCCTGCCGATGGAGCCCGTGGAACCCAATATGGCGAGGTGTTTCATCACTAAAACCTGATGCCGGATACCGGAAGAAGATTGATTCAACTACAACAAAAGATATGTTTTGAAATAGTAGAGCACTGGCGCTGCAAAAAGTAAACCATCAATGCGGTCAAGCACTCCACCGTGTCCGGGCAGGAGCCTTCCTGAATCTTTAATATCTACTGACCGTTTCAGCATCGATTCAAACAGATCCCCGACCTGCGCCAGCACACCCAGGAGTAGTAGCAGCAGCGCACACAAGGGCCAAGAAAGCTCTGGCAGCCAATATTGCCTAAACAAAGCGCCAACCAGGAGACCGGCGGCAAGCCCGCCTGCAGCGCCTTCCACTGTCTTGCCAGGGCTTATGCTCGGGGCGAGTTTCTTATGTCCAAATGCCTTGCCAATGTAATAGGCAGCCGTATCCCCGGCAAATACAACTGCCAACAAAAAAGAAGTCCAGGCTATCCCGTTGTTCCAGCCTCGAATCAGTATCAAGTGGCCAAGCAAAAAAGGAATATAGATAAAGCCCACAATCTGCCCTGACAGTACTGCCACAATGGAAGTCCGTGCTCTGGATCGTGCCAGACACATTACAGCAGTGCACAGGAAAACCAGGACCAAAACGCCCAGGCTTGCCCCAATATCCTCCCTGTGAAAGGCTCCGATCACGGCTAGACAGAGGACCAACAATACCCCTCTTGCAATCACAGAGCCCCCGGGAAAAAACAGGGCATAATACTCCAAAATGCCCAGGGCTGCTGTCAAGCCGACAAGGAGTGCGAAACCGTCTCTCCCCCCTTTTAGAATCACCACAATCAGAAGGGGAATAGCCACCGCAGCGGTAAGCACGCGTCTAATGTGCGCAGAACTCACAAGTTTCGATCTCCTGTGTCGTTTTCAGTTGAAGGCATTTGTTTGGAGTTGCGGGTAGTTGTCCGAACGTAGACATTTTTTGTCAGGGTCTGCGAGAACCCTTTCTTATCTGGTCTCCCGTTAGCCCAAATCGACGCTCACGCTTTTGGTAATCACGAAGGATCAGGATGAGTTCTTCCCTCCTGAACTCGGGCCACAGAGTCTCTGTGACAGAGATTTCAGTATAAGCAATCTGCCAAAGCAAGAAATTGCTAATTCGCATCTCGCCACTTGTTCTAATCAATAGGTCAGGATCCGGCATCCCGTGAGTATAAAGATAGCTGGAAAAAAGTTCCTCTGTTATCCTCTCCGGTTGAAGTCGGCCATCCTCGACATCTCTTGCGATATGTTGAGCAGCCCTCACAATCTCGTGGCGTCCGCCATAGCTCAAGGCCAGGTTCAAGATCATCCCTTGGTTTTTTCGAGTCGTCTCCGTGACTTCGTGCAAGACATCCAAAACATCGTCCGGGAACCGCTCGATATCACCTATCGCGTTCAGGCAAATGCCGTTTTCCATCATCTCGGGCGATTCTGACTTCAGGAACGTCTTGAGAAGCTTCATGAGGGCCGCGACTTCTTGTGGGGGACGATTCCAGTTCTCTGTTGAAAATGCATAAAGGGTCAAAACCTTGATTCCAATCTCCCGGCAGGCTCGCACAATATCTCGGACAGATTCAGTCCCCTCCCGGTGACCTCTGATCCGGTTCAGGGAGCGTTTCTTGGCCCAACGGCCATTTCCATCCATGATAATGGCGATGTGTTGCGGGAGTGATTCGGGGTGCAGGGCGGGATTATCAGAATTCAAGAATCTCAGTCTCTTTTTCCTGGCAGACTTTGTCAGCTAATTGTATATATTCATTTGTGATCTTCTGGACCTGATCTTGTGCCTTAAAAAAGTCATCCTCTGAGATCTCCCCGTCTTTCTTCAAGTCTTTTAGAAACTCATTGGCGTCCCGACGGATGTTGCGGATCGAAACCTTATACTCTTCATCGATCTTGCGCACCACCTTAACGAGTTCCTTTCGACGCTCTTCGGTAAGCGGGGGTATGGCAATACGAATCACCTTTCCGTCATTCATCGGGGTAAGCCCCAACTCGGACTTGAGAATCTCCTTTTCGATCTCTCCGATAACCGTTTGATCCCAGGGTTGAATAATAACAAGCCTACTCTCAGGCACAGACAAAGATGCCATCTGTTTCAAGGGAGTCGTGGTTCCGTAATAATTTACCCTGATATCCTCAAAAAGGGCAAGGGAGGCTCGACCGGTCCGGATCTTCTTAAACTCATTTTTCAATGCATCAATGGATTTGCCCATCCTCTCTCGTGCATCATCATAAACTGAACTAATCACCTTCCGAGGCCTCCTTTACACAGGTTCCAACATTTTCCCCGCACACTACCCTTCTAAGATTTCCTTTCACCTTCAAGTTGAAGACAACCACAGGAAGTCGGTTGTCCATGGCAAGGGAAATGGCGGTTGAATCCATGACTTTGAGTTGCCGCCTTAGAACTTCAAGGTAACTGATGCTGTCTATCTTTTTTGCATGCGGATCTGTAGCCGGATCGGCATCGTAAACCCCATCGACCTTTGTGGCCTTGATAAGCACATCAGCGCGGATCTCCTGGGCTCTGAGCGCTGCCGCTGTATCCGTGGTGAAGTACGGATTTCCGGTGCCCGCTGCAAAGATCACGGTGCGGCCTTTCTCCAAATGCCTGGTTGCCCTCCTTAAGATATACGGTTCAGCCACAGCAGACATCTCAATGGCCGTCTGAACTCTCGTCTGAATCCCCTTCTTTTCCAGGGCATCCTGAAGGGCAATGCTATTGATAACAGTAGCTAACATTCCAATGTGATCGGCCGAGGTCCGGTCCATTCCGTAAGAAGCGGCCGCTACACCTCTAAAGATGTTGCCACCCCCCACAACCAGGGCAATCTGAATCCCAAGATCGTAAACCGATCGTATCTCCTCAGATAAATAGTTGAGCATCTCAGGGCTTATACCAAAACCTTGGTCGCCCGTTAAGACCTCACCACTGAGTTTAACTAGAACTCTCTTGTACTTGGGTGACGACATGGTGGTCATGGGTCAATGACTTCCTATTATTCCCCTCCCAGTTGATAGCGGGCAAATCGTCTTACGCTAATGCTCTCACCCATCTTTGAAACCATTTCGTGAATCAGATCTTGTATCGTCAGATCAGTGTCCTTGACATATTGTTGCTCCAGTAGACACGATTCCCTGTAGAACTTCTTCATTTTCCCGTCAACGATCTTATCGATTATCTTCTCCGGTTTTCCAGTCTCAAGTGCCTGGGCCCGATAGATCTCCTCTTCACGCTTTACGATTTCT
The DNA here is from genome assembly GCA_015222985.1 of Pseudomonadota bacterium. Classification (GTDB taxonomy): domain Bacteria; phylum Desulfobacterota; class Desulfobacteria; order Desulfobacterales. The sequence goes on from JADFWI010000438.1 coordinate 5,555, forward strand.
TCAGGAATATCCTCACTACGGATGCCAAGAGGTCTGGTTGCCGCAATGTGCATGGCCAGATTCTTGACAAGCTCTTTGAATTCATCGGTCTTTGCCACGAAATCGGTCTCGCAGTTCACTTCCACAAGAACACCTATCTTGCCACCAGCATGGATATATGAGTTTACTACACCTTCAGATGTCTCCCGGCCAGCGCGCTTCAACGCGGTGGCCAGGCCCTTCTTTCGCAAGAAATCCACGGCCTTTTCCATATCCCCGTCCGTTTCCTTGAGGGCCTCTTTGCAATCCAAAATGCCGGCATTGGTTCTGGCGCGAAGCTCCTTAATCATCTCTGTATTGATCTTTGCCATCACGCCCCCTCCTGCGCCTCATCTGCAGCAATTTCGTCTGTCACCTCAGGTGTTGAGACTTTTTTTCTGATAACCTCAACAACAGGGCCTTCCGCGCCATCAGATATCACAGCCCTTTCCACAACCTCTCCGGCCGCGGTTTCGTCGGCCTCACCCTGCTCCTCAACATCTTTGTCCGCCTCGGCTCTCAGGCGTTCTTCCATTCGCCGACGTCCTTCTATGCACGCATCAGCCATTCTTGAACTCATAAGCCGAATGGCCCGGATGGCATCGTCGTTGCCCGGAATAACGTAGTCTATTGTGTCGGGATTGCAATTAGTATCCACAATTGCAACCACGGGAATGCCAAGACGTCTTGCTTCACGGACTGCAATATTTTCGTTCTTGCAATCCACGATGAATACAGCGCCCGGAAGTTTTTTCATGTTGCGGATACCGCCCAGGGTGTTGTCGAGCTTGACCCTCTCTTTCTCAAGTTTCAGCATCTCTTTTTTCGGAAAACGATTGATGGTCCCGTCTGCAGTTATCCCCGTAAGGTAGTTAAGCCTGTCAATCCCTTTTTTTATGGTTTCAAAATTTGTGAGCATACCGCCCAGCCATCGTTTGTGCACGTAAAACATCTCACAGCGGTTGGTCTCTTCATAGATAGAATCCCGAGCCTGTTTTTTCGTTCCCACGAAGAGAACCGACTCGCCGTTGGCAACAGTCTCTACAATGAAGTCATAGGCTTTCCTAAACATCCTTACCGTCTGCTGGAGATCAACTATATAGATCCCGTTGCGAGCGCCAAAGATGTAGCGCTTCATTTTGGGATTCCACCGTCTGGTCTGATGGCCAAAATGGACACCCGCCTCCAACAATTCCTTCATGGTGACATAAGACATATCTTCCTCCTTTTTTTGTTGGACCTCCGTCCCTATCTTCCCTCCTCTCCACTTTCAGGCCAGAAAACGTGAAAGCACCGGAAAGAAGGTCCAGGAACGTGCGAAATATGTAAATTTTTTTATTTAGCACAGAAAAAACCTGTTTACAATACAATTTTTGGGTATGGTTTGTCGTCCTTAGATCTGCTGAAACTTGAACGCCTACCAAGAATTGAACTGGGCAGGCATTGCGCCGCATAGGACTTGAATAAATTTCCGTCCTGATGTTTCCCCTGGTACAACATTACCATTCCTTTTCGGTTTCCTTTTGAACTTTACGGTCCGTTTTTGGTTCCCAAATGAGGACTTGTATGATATCGACAATAAATTC